>NZ_JBHXNU010000003.1:37488-154735 GCF_042719255.1 Rhodococcus sp. NPDC058532 | reverse complement strand
CCCCCGATCGGGGTAAAAATCACTCACGGGCGCGGAGCGCATCTACTTCTTGGGCTTGTCCGCCACCGACTCGTTCGACAGCGCCGCGACAAAGGCCTCCTGCGGCACCTCGACCCGGCCGATGGTCTTCATCCGCTTCTTGCCTTCCTTCTGCTTCTCGAGCAGCTTGCGCTTGCGGCTGATGTCGCCGCCGTAGCACTTGGCGAGCACGTCCTTGCGGATCGCGCGAATGTTCTCGCGGGCGATGATCTTCGAGCCGATCGCGGCCTGGATCGGCACCTCGAACTGCTGGCGCGGGATCAGCTCGCGCAGCTTGGTGGTCATCTTGTTGCCGTACGCGAACGCGGCGTCCTTGTGCACGATCGCGCTGAACGCGTCGACGGCCTCGCCCTGCAGCAGGATGTCGACCTTCACCAGCGCGGACTGCTGCTCGCCGGACTCCTCGTAGTCGAGGCTGGCGTAGCCCTTGGTCCGCGACTTGAGCGCGTCGAAGAAGTCGAACATGATTTCGCCCATCGGCAGCGTGTACCGCAGCTCAACGCGCGTCTCGGAGAGATAGTCCATGCCGCCGAGCTCACCGCGGCGGGACTGACACAGCTCCATGATCGCGCCGGTGTACTCGCTCGGGGCGATGACCGTGCACTTGGACATCGGCTCATACACCTCGCGCACCTTGCCCTCGGGCCAGTACGACGGGTTCGTCACCTCATGCTCGGAGCCGTCCTCCATCGTCACCCGGTACACCACGTTCGGCGCGGTGGAGATGAGGTCGAGGCCGAATTCCCGCTCGAGCCGGTCCCGGGTGATCTCCATGTGCAGCAGCCCGAGGAAACCGCACCGGAAGCCGAAGCCGAGCGCCACCGACGTCTCCGGCTCGTACGCCAGTGCCGCGTCGTTGAGGCGCAACTTGTCGAGCGCGTCCCGCAGCACCGGGTAGTCGGAGCCGTCCATCGGGTACAGGCCGGAGTAGACCATCGGCTTGGGGTCGCGGTAGCCGACCAGCGGCTCGGAGGCGCCGTTGCGGAAGGTGGTGACGGTGTCACCGACCCGGGACTGGCGGACGTCCTTCACCCCGGTGATCAGGTAACCGACCTCGCCGACCCCCAGACCCGCGGTGGCCTTCGGCTCGGGCGAGATGATGCCGACCTCGAGCAGTTCGTGGGTGGTGCCGGTCGACATCATGGTGATCTTCTCGCGGGGACGGATCTTGCCGTCCACCACTCGGACATAGGTGACGACGCCACGGTAGGCGTCGTACACGGAGTCGAAGATCATCGCGCGGGCCGGGCCGTCGGCGTCGCCGACCGGGGCGGGCACCTGCTTGACGACCTCGTCGAGCAGTTCCCGGACGCCGACGCCGGTCTTGCCGGACACCCGCAGCACGTCTCCGGGTTCGCAGCCGACGATGTGCGCGATCTCGGCGGCGTACCGGTCGGGGTCGGCGGCGGGCAGGTCGATCTTGTTGAGCACCGGGATGATGGTGAGGTCCTTCTCCATCGCCAGGTACAGGTTGGCCAACGTCTGCGCCTCGATGCCCTGCGCGGCGTCGACCAGCAACACCGCCCCCTCGCAGGCCTCAAGTGCGCGGGACACCTCGTAGGTGAAGTCGACGTGACCGGGGGTGTCGATCAGGTGCAGGACGATCTCTTCGGTGCTGCCGTCCTCGTGCTCGACCGTCCAGGGCAGCCGCACGTTCTGCGCCTTGATCGTGATGCCGCGCTCCCGCTCGATATCCATCCGATCCAGGTACTGGGCGCGCATCGCGCGCTCCTCGACGACCCCCGTGAGCTGCAACATCCGGTCCGCCAGCGTCGACTTGCCGTGGTCGATGTGCGCGATGATGCAGAAGTTCCGGATCCGCGACGGGTCCGTGAACGTCGTGTCGGCGAAGGTGGCGATGGTGGGCTCCTGAAGTCGGCGGCGGCCCGATGCGGGCCGCAGTCACTAGGGATCCAGGATAGGCCAGGTGCCGTCCCCGGCCGGTTCGGCCCCGCCACTAGGTTGAACAGATGGCTTCGAGGTGGACACGGATCGGCAGACAGCTCGGCGACATCGCTCTGAGGGAGGGCCCGCGGCTGCTCAAGGGGCTGCAGAAGAGCGGGGTGCTGCCCGGACCGAGGCAGGCCGGGCCGACGCCGACGCGACCCGGTCGGCCGGTGTCCGCCACCGCGGTGCCGACCGCGCACCGGGCCAGGACCGTCGACTACGCCCCGGACCTGGACGGCCGCGCCGATCCGGGGGAAATCGTCTGGACCTGGGTCAGCTACGAGGAGGACGCGGGCCAGGGCAAGGACCGTCCGGTGCTGGTGGTCGGGCGCGACGGCCGCACCCTGCTCGGGCTGATGCTGTCGTCGAACTCGGAACGCGACGGGCAGCGGGACTGGATCGCGCTCGGGTCCGGGTCGTGGGACGGCGCGCACCGGCCGAGCTGGGTTCGCCTGGACCGGGTGCTCGACGTCCCCGAGGACGGCATCCGCCGCGAGGGCGCCGTCCTCGACCGGGACCGTTTCGATCGGGTCGCGGATCGGCTCCGCCGCGACTTCGGCTGGACCTGACACTGGGCCGTCGACCGCCGAGGGGCGTCACCGACCGGATGGACCGGCCGACGGCGCCCCCTCGGGCGGACGGCGTCAGGCGTTGGCGCTGCGGCCGAACAGCGACCGGTAGGCGAACGCCCCGACCGCGCCGCCGATCAGCGGGAAGACGATGAACGCCCACAGCTGCAGTGGTGCACCGTCCTGGTACCAGGCGACCGCGAAGCTGCGGGCCGGGTTCACCGAGGTGTTGTCGATCGGGATGGACATGATGTGGATGACCGCGAGGGTGAAGCCAATCGCAATGCCCGCCAGCGGCACGTCGGAGAGCTGGTCGGTGGACGCGAGGACCACGAACACCAGCAGGGCGGTGAGCAGCACCTCGACGACGATCATCGCGCCGATGCCGTAGCCGCTCTGCAGCACGCCACCGAGCGGACCCTGCACCGCGGACGGACTGTGATCACCCCAGCCGTTCGCGCCGAGCCCGCTGGCCGCCCGGTCGTACGATGGCAGGCTGCTGGCGACCGCGAACAGCACGGCGCCGGCGACCAGGCCACCGATCACCTGGGCCCCGACATACATCAGCGCCTTCACACCCTCGATCCGCCCGATCAGGAACTGACCGAACGTGACCGCCGGGTTGACGTGACAGCCGGACACCGGTCCGATCGCGTAGACCAGGAAGGCCAGCGTGAGACCGAACGCCAGCGCGACGCCCAGGTTCCCGACCTTGCTTCCCGCGATGACGGCGGTGCCGACGGAGACGAACACCAGCACGAAGGTGCCGATCCCCTCCGCGAGATACTTCTTTGCATCCGAGATCACCCGGGTCTCGGTCTGCTCCTGGACTGTGAGAGACATGTGCCACCTTTACTCGACGTCGATCACGATGGGGAGATGCCTGAATTCGGACGTTACGTGAGGTCATTGTCATCGACAACGACCTCGCGGGCGAGTCGGGCGGGAGTCCGCGCACCGGCCCGCGGTGAGCCGAGCGGCACCCGCCCCGATGACCGGGTTTGGGCTGGACCGGGCAGGGCTGGTAACGTGGCCGGTCGGTGCGTGGACGCACCCGAAGCTTTCTCAACCAGAAGAAAACCAGCGAAGACGACAGGATTTTACGCGTGGCCAACATCAAGTCCCAGGTGAAGCGGATCCGCACCAACGAGCGTCAGCGACTGCGCAACCAGTCGGTGAAGTCCTCGCTGCGCACCGCAATCCGCTCCTTCCGCGAGGCAGCCGCCGCGGGCGACAAGGACAAGGCCAACGAGCTCCTCGTCACCGCGAGCCGCAAGCTCGACAAGGCAGCAAGCAAGGGCGTCATCCACGCCAACCAGGCCGCCAACAAGAAGTCGGCGCTCGCGCTGGCCGCGAACAAGCTCTGACGACACCTTCGTGACGGCATTGCCGTCACCGCTGTCATCGCTGGAGACCGCCCGGTCCTCGACCGGGCGGTCTTTCGCGTGTCGGGCCTCGGCAGGCCTGCGGATTAGCCGTGCAGGTCGGCGACGCGGCGGACGGCGTACTCCACCGCATGGTCGGGGTCCGCGGCCGCGCCCTTGACGTCGGCGTTGAGCTGCGCGACCACCTCGAGCGCAGCGCCGAGCGTCTCCGGGCGCCACCCCCGCGCCTGCCCCTGCGCCTTCTTCACCTTCCACGGCGCCATCCCCAGCCCCGATGCCATTCGGAACGGATCGCCCCGGCCTGCGGAGTCGACGCGAGCAATGGTGTGCACGGCGTCCGCGAGGGCGTCGGCGAGCAGGACATGCGGGACTCCCCGCAACATCGCCCACCGCAGCGCCTCCATCGCACCCGACCGGTCCCCGGCGACCGCGCGTTCCGCGACGTCGAATCCGGACACCTCGGCCTTGCCGGAGTAGTACCGAGCCACCGCGGCCGCGTCGATCCGGCCGCCAGTGTCCGCGGCGAGCTGCGAGCACGCGGCCGCCAGCTCCCGCAGGTCCGATCCGACCGCGTCGATCACCGTCTCGATCACCTCGGGCGACGCCCGCACCCCGGCCGCGCGGAACTCGGAGCGGACGAAGTCGGCGCGCTCCCCCGCCTTGGTGATCTTCGCGCACTCGTGGACCTGCGCCCCCTCCTTCTGCAGTGCGGCGACCATCGCCTTCGCCCGTCCGCCGCCGGAGTGCAGCACCACGAGCGTGCACCCATCCGGTGGTGCCGCCGCCGCGTCGAGCACCAGCGCGACGGCGTCCTTCCCCGCCTCGGCTGCCGATTCGAGCACGATCACCTTGTCCTCCGCGAACAGCGACGGGCTGAGGAGTTCGGCCAGTTCGGAGGGGCTGGTGTCGCCCGTGCGCAGCCTGCTGACCGGAATGTCGGCCGGGGTGTCGGAGGAGGCCCGGACCGCGGCAACGACCGCGGCGACGGCGCGTTCGACGAGGAGTTCCTCGTCGCCGAGGACGAGGTGCAGCGGGGCCGGCGCGGGAGGGGACGGAGTCACCCGTGCATCGTCCCACGGTGACCCGACAGCCCGCGCCGCCGCCGAGCCCGGGCCGGGAATCGGCGCCATCGCACCCTTGCGTGGGACTCCGAGTCTCAGTAAATTGAGGCACCATCACCTGACCGCGCGCCGCGACATCGGTCACCCGGCGTCGCCCAGACGATGGAGGTTCACGATGACACCGTCGGCATCGGCACCGGCCGAGTTGCTCAGCCCGGACTACCGCGCCTGGCTGCACACCCTGTCCGAGGGGTCCGTGCAGCGACGCTTCGATCCCTACCTCGACATCGACTGGGATGCACCGGAACTGGCGATCGACCCCGACGATCCCCGCTGGGTCCTCTCCGCCGAGATCGATCCGCTCGGCGCGACGCAGTGGTACCGCGACCAGCCGCTGGAGCGTCAGATCGCGATCGGGCGGTGGCGGCAGGCCAACTCGATCAAGGTCGGCGCCGCATTCGAGAGCATCCTGATCCGCGGAATGATGCAGTACATCATGAAACTCCCGAACCAGTCGCCGGAGTTCCGCTACTGCCTCCACGAGATGACCGAGGAGTGCAACCACATCCAGATGTTCCAGGAACTGGTGAACCGGATCGGCGTCGACGTGCCGGGGATGCGGAAACCGTTTCGGGCGCTGTCCCCGTTCATCGGGGTGGCCGGCGGCTATGCACACGTGATCCTGTTCATCGGAATCCTCGGCGGCGAGGAACCGATCGACCACTACCAGAAGGCGCTGATCCGGCAGGGCGTGGACGTTCCGCCCGCGGTCCTGCGCACCATGGAGATCCACATCGCCGAGGAGGCCAGGCACATCTCGTTCGCTGGCGAGTTCCTCAAGGCCCATGTCGCCGGGATGGGTGCGCCCTCGCGCGCGGTGTGTGCGGTCACCTTCCCGCTCGCGATGCGGTGGCTGGCCGGTGAGATCATGGCGCCGCCCCGCGCCTTCGCCAAGGAGTTCGACATCCCGCGCGAGGTCATGAAGGAGGCGTTCTGGCGTGGCGCCCACTCGCGGGCGATCCTCGCTGGCTACTTCGGCGAGATGCGGGCCCTTGCCGCGGAACTAGGACTGATGACGCCCGTCGCGCGGCAGCTGTGGCGCAGGCTGCACATCGACGGCCCGCCCGCTCGCTACCGCAGCGAACCCGACCGGCGCGCCCGCCGGGCTGGCTGAGCGGTCACCGCGCGGCGCCGACGGCCAACCGGGCGATGACCTCCCGCAGTTCGGCCGAGGGATCGAGCACCACACCGACCGACCGGGCGACACCATCCAGCACGAACCAGGCGTAGCCAGCGAGGTCGGCGACGATCTGGTCCCGGTCCCGGGTCGGCGCCGGGTCACGCACCCACTGGGTGAGGGTGCCCTCGACCATGGTCACGACCGCGAACGGGACCGTCGCGAACGCCCCATCGTCGACGCCGATCGCCGCGGCGATCGACGCGATGAGGTCGTGGGACCGCGCCGCCATCCGCGCCGTGAGGGTGCTGACCGCGTCGACACCTGCGGCCCGGTCCACCGGCCCGGTGCGCGCGAACTCGTTGAGCCGGGGGTGATCGCTCATCCAGTCCACCGCAGCCCGGATGGTCCGCTCGAGGATCTGCGCGACCGACCCGCTGGAGATGTCCAGCCGCGCCTCGAGGGTGCGGATGAACTCGTCGATCATGTGTGCGCGGATCCGGCAGTCGAGGTCGTCGCGGCCGCTGAACTGGCGGTAGACCACCGACTTCGCCAGCCCGGCGCGCTGCGCGATCAGTTTCACCGGGATGTCGGCCCCGGGGGGCGCTTCCTCGAGCAACTCGACCGCCGCCCGCAGGATCCGGGTCTGCCGCTCCCGGTTGTGCCGTTCCCAGCGGGCCTCGTGCCCGCTCCCCGTCCGCTCCGCAGGCGCGTCCGCGTCACCCGGTCGCGGTGCGGGATTCGTCGGCATGGGTCGAGTCTAGCCATGCCTGCCCCGACCACCGGCCGGGTCGGACCAGGTCAGGGCCGGGCCACCGCGACCGCGTCGCCCGCGCGCAGGACCGCGGCGTCCCCGCCCCGATCGGTGCGCACCGTCACCGCACCCATCTCGTCGAGGACGCGCAGGATGGCCGGGTTCGGATGCCCGAAGGTGTTGTCGGCGCCGACCGACACGATCGCCAGGCCCGCCCCCACCGCGCGGAGGAACTCGGCGGCGGTGGTGCGCGAACCGTGGTGCGGGACCTTGACGATGTCCGCGGCGACCGGAACCCGGTCCCGCAGCAGGTCCCGCTGCCCGTCCGCCTCGACGTCCCCGGTGAGCAGGATCCGGCCCGCGGTGGTGTCGACGGACAACACCAGCGACTGGTCGTTGGCGGCATCGTCACCGTCCGCGGGATCGCGCGGCGCGGGCAGCGTCGGGCCGAGAATCCGGAGGGTCAGGGTCCCCGCGGTCAGCGTCTGCCCCGCCCGGGCAGCAGCAACGGGCACACCGGCTGCCGACGCCGCACGCTGCACCTGCCGGAAACCGTTCTCCGGCAATCTCATCGGACCGGTCACCAGCTGTCCCACCGTCCGCCCCCGCAGGACCCCGGGCAGCCCGTCGATGTGATCGGCATGCAGATGCGTCAGGATCACCGCCGCAACCGAGCGGACGCCGAGCCGGTGCAGGCAGTCGTCGACGAGGCGGGCCTCCGGGCCCGCGTCGACGACAACGACGGACCCGCCGCCCGCATCGAGGACGAGCGCGTCCCCCTGCCCGACGTCACACGCGACCACCACCCACCCGGCCGGTGGCCACCCGGGCCACACCAGCCGGACCGGCAGCCACACCGCGGCGACCCCGAGCACGGCGGCGGCGAGCACCACCCGCAGGCGCCGCACCGTGACCGCGACGACGAACGCAGCCGCACCGCTCGCGGCGGCAACGAATCCGGCTGCCCCGGACGGCACGGAGAGCACGGCGCCGGGGAGGTCGGCCGCGGTGCGCGCCACCCACAGCAGCCACCACAGCAGCGGTGCGGTGAGGGACGCGACCGCCGCCCCGAGCGGCACCCAGGCGGTCGCCGCCGCGGCCGCGACGGCGCCGATCACCGTGATCGGCGCGATCACCGGCGCAACAAGGAGGTTCGCCGCGACCGCCACCGTGCCGACGGTGCCCGTCATCGCGGCGACGATCGGCATCGTCGCGACGTGCGCGGCGGCCGCGACCGCGACCGCCGCCGCTGGCCGCGGTGGCCAGCCCCGACGCTGCAACCATCGCGCCCACCGCGGAGCGATCAGCACCAGTGCGGCGGTCGCCGCGACGGACAGCGCGAAACCTGCGCTGACGGCCAGCTGGGGGTACAGCGCGAGCAGCACGATGACGGCACCCCCGAGCGCGGGCATCGCCTGCCGACGGCGACCGACGATCATCGCGAGCAGCACCACCGCGCCCATCGCCGCCGCTCGCAGCACGCTGGGCGACGGTCGCGCGAGTATCACGAAGCCAACAAGGGCGATCCCGGCGAGCACCGCCGACGTGCGCGGGCCAAGCGCCAGCGCGGCAGTCAGCAGGAGCACCGCGCCCAGGATGATCGACACGTTGGCGCCGGAGACCGCCGTGAGGTGGCTCAGGCCCGCGGCCGTGAAATCGTCGCGCACCCACTGCGTCAGCGCGGTGGTGTCGCCGACGACGAGGCCGGGCAGCAGCCCCGCCGCGTCCGGGGGCAGTGCGCGGGCCGCCGCGGCCGCGAACCTGTCCCGCACCTGCCCGGCCGCGCGCTGCGCCGGGGACGGGTCGCCGATCAATCGCGGCGGCCCGATCGCCCGGATCACCGCGACGGTCAGGTCGGAGCGGTCCGGCGCGTCGACGGTGCCCCGCAGCCGGACCCGCTGGCCGGGCAGCAGGTCCCGCCAACGGTCCGCGGGCGCGAACACGACGGCGGCACCGCCGACGGACATCGCGTCGCGGCCCGGCCCGATGCTCCGGAGCGTCGCACGCACCATCACGGTGTCCCCGCGCCCGGAGCGGACCGGTTTCGGGTCATCAACCAGGTCGGCGGTCACGGTGACGTACCCGGCGCGGTCGGCGAGCGGGTGGGTGGCGACGGCATGGGCGCGCAGCGCGGTGGCGGCGGCGAACCCGGCGCACACGGTCAGGGCCGCGATGAGGGCACCGGCGACCGGGGTGCACCGGCCGCGGGCGGCCACCGTCACCGCCCCGACCGCGAGCAGCGCCGCGATCGCGAGCCACATCGCCGCCTGCCAGCCGCCGACGATTCCCGTCGCGGTCGCCGCCCAGCACGCCGCGGCGGAGGGGAGCAGCCGCAGGTCGATCGGCCGCGGCCGCGGATCGGTCATCTCGCCGTCACGAGCTCGCGCAGCTTCTCCAGGCGGGCGGGGCCGATGCCGTCCACCTCGCCGAGCTGCTCGACGTCGGTGAAGCGCCCGTTGGTGGTGCGCCAGGAGATGATCGCGGCCGCCGTCACCGGGCCGACGCCGGGCAGCTCGTCGAGCTGCTGTTCGGTGGCGGTGTTGAGGTTCACCGGTGCCGCCGCACCGCCGACCGCGGCACCGGCACCGGCACCGGCACCGGCACCGACGGTCGCGCTGCCCGCCACCGGCGCGGCGCCCGGCGGCGGGGCGAGGCCGACAAGAATCTGTTCACCGTCGGCGAGCCGCTGCGCCAGGTTCAGCCCCAACAGGTCGGCGCCGTCACGCGCACCCCCCGCGGCGGTCAAGGCGTCCGCGACCCTGGCCCCCTCCGGCAGATGCACCAACCCGGAGTTGTGCACGAGACCGACGACGCTGACCACGATCTCGGTGGTCGGCGCCGGCGCACCGGTGGACGACGGGCCAGGCGCTGCCCCCGCGGCGGCCGGGGCACCGGCACCGTCGTCGGGTGGCAGCGGCGCAACGACCTCGGCCACCGGGCGGTCCCGGACCACCACGACCCCGCCGATCCCGGCGGCGGCCAGAGCGACGACCGCCAACGCCACCACCCCGCGCCTGCCCGGCGCGAACCGCCACCGTTCGCCGCCCGGTTCCCGCTCGTCATCCAGCCAGCCCGGCCGCTCGCCCGCCCCCACACCCGTCCCGGCGTCCGGGTCGGGTTCGGCGGCCGGCTCCCGCCCGGCGAGGACGTCGAGTCGTCTCCGGATCCGCTCACGTGTGTCGTCGGCGCTGCCCATGGCCCGACCATAGGAGCGCCCGCCCCGTGACCCGACCGATCCGGCACCGAGAACGGGCGTCCTGTGGATGAATTCGAGGCCTGTGGACTACTCGGCCGGGTCGGGCTCGGCGCCGTCGCGGATCAGCCCCGCCCCGCCGGGCACCACGAGGACACCGACGGCGCCCGGACCGAGATGGCTGGCGACCACCGGCCCCAGTTCGGAGACCGCGAACTCGCTCGCCGCAGGCAGCCGCGACCGCAGCGACGCCGCGACCTCGGCGGCACGGTCGGCGGCGCCGACGTGGTGCACCGCGACCGCCACGTCGCCGTCCTCGGCGAGGTCGACGGCACCGTCGACAAGCTTGCCGAGCGCCTTCGTAGCCGTGCGGGTCTTCTCCCGCAGCACCAGCTTGCCGTCGACGAGATGCAGCACCGGCTTCATCGCGAGGGCGGTGCCGAGCAGTGCCGCTGCCGTCCCGATCCGACCGCCGCGGCGCAGGTGGTCGAGCCGGTCGACCATGATCAGCACCCGACCCCGGTCGGCGACCTCGACGGCCCGCTCGTACACCGCGCGCAGCCCGGCCCCCGTCGCTGCCAGCCGGGCCGCCGCCAGCACCGCGTAACCCAATGCCATTGCGGTGGATTGGGAATCGACGATGCGAACCCGCTCCCCCAGCTGCTGCGCCGCCTGCCTGCCCGCCTCCCAGGTTCCGGACAGCTGGCGCGAGATGTGCAGGGCGACGACGCCATCGCCACCGCTGTCGGCGAGCGCCCGCCCGTACGCCTCGGTCAATTCCCCCGGCGACGCGCCGGACGTGGTGACCCCCGCGCCGACGAACAGGTCGTCCGGCATCGGGTCGACGCCCTCACGGAGATCCTGGCCGTCGACGAGCACGTGCAGCGGAACCACCCGAATCCCCAGTTCCGCGGCGACATCCGGGGCCAGACAGGCCGAGGAGTCGGTGACGACGACGACGGGCATGCCGCTACCGGGTGGCGACGGACGCCGCGGCGACGGCGGCCCGGATCGTCGGCAGCATCGCGTCCGCCACCGCGCGGTGACCGTCCCAACCCCAATGGATCCCATCGGGATTCGCGGCGTCGGAGAAGATGTTCGGCCGCACCGCCTGCGCCAGGTCGACCAGCGGCACGCCGGTGTCCGCGCCCCACGCCTGCAGCGCCCGGACCGCGGCGGGCCTGCCCGCGTGCACCTTCCCGTACGCCTCACACAGGTGCACCGACGGCAGGCACCCGATCACCGGCAGCTCCGGCCGCATGTACTCCAGCGAGGTGCGGCATTCCTCCAGGTACTCGACGCTCAGTCGCGGCGGCAGCGCGACCGGCCAGCCGAGCGGCGACAGCCGCGGCTGCAACCACTGATAGGCAGTACGGACCCGGCGGCGCAGCGCGGGTGGCCGCACGTACCTCAGCTGCTCGCGCAGTGCGGTCGGCAGCGGTGACGGCAACGAGTCCATGCCACCGACCGCAAACACCACGGCGCCTGCCCTCGGCACGGTCGCCCACACGCGGGGATCCTGGGTCAGTGCCCAGTAGGCGTCACGACTGGTCCAGCCGATCCGCGCAACGAGCTCGACGTCCCACCCGAGTTCGGCGGCGACCAGGTTCGGCCAGATTCGCGGGTGATCGGCGGCAAGGCCGCCCTTGGGGCCGAAATAGGACAGCGAGTCCGCGATCACCAGCAGCGTCGGCCTGCCCGCCGCCGCGGCGAGGTCAGAGGACATCGCCGGCCACCGCAGCGTTCTCGGCCGAGGCGTTCCACACGTCCAGCCGCCACGACACCGCGTCGGGTTCGCCGTGACCGCTGAGCTGCACCCAGCCGGTGTTGCCGAGGCCACCGAGCACCGGCCACCGCTCCACCGGCAGATCCAGCAGGGCCGCGGTGAGTGCGGCGATCAGGCCGCCGTGGGCGACGAGCACCACCGGCCGCTCGGCCCAGTCGGCGCGGGTGGCGAGCAGCTCCTCGACCACCGGCACCGCACGGTCGGCCACGTCGATGCGGCTCTCGCCGCCCGGCGGTGCCCAGGTGGCGTCGACCCGCCATGCGGCGCGGGCACCGGGGTCGCGCTCGTCGACCTGGGAATGGGTCAGGCCCTGCCACTCGCCGAGATGCGTCTCCCGCAGCCGCGGATCGGTCGCGACCGGCAGACCGGCGTGCTCCCCGAGCGCGGTCGCGGTGTCGAGCGCCCGACGCAGATCGGAGCTGATGATCTCGGTGGGGCGCCGGTCGGCCAGCGCGCGGGCGGCGACCTTGGCCTGCACCCGACCCCGTTCGGACAGGTCGGTGTCCAGCTGCCCCTGCATCCGGTCGCCCGCGTTGTACTCGGTCTGACCGTGCCGCACCAGAATCAGTTGCCGCGCGGCCGCGGCCGGATTCCGGGTCGGCGCCTGGGTCACTTCCCGGACTCCGGCTCGCCGAGCTCGGCGGCGTACTCGTCCGCGACGGCGCCGTCGGAGTCCGCGCCCCACTCGGACGTCCGCGGCTCGATGCCGTCGACGGGCACGACCGGGCAGTCCTTCCACAGCCGTTCGAGCCCGTAGAAGTTGCGCTCGTCGTCGTGCTGGACGTGCACCACCAGGTCGACGTAGTCGAGCAGCGCCCAGCGGCCCTCCCTGGTGCCCTCCTTGCGGACCGGCTTGTGCCCGGCCTCGCGCAGCTTGTCCTCGATGTTCTCCACGACCGAGTTGACCTGGCGTTCGTTGGAGGCGGAGGCGATGACAAAGCAGTCGGTGATGACGAGCTGCTCGGACACGTCGAGCACCACCACGTCGTTGGCCAGCTTCTCGTCGGCGGCCAGCGCGGCGATCCGCGACATCTCGAGGGCTTCGGCGGATGCGCTCACTTAGGTGTTCTCCCGATTCTGGGTGTCGCTGGTGTTCTGGTGTGGTGCCGGCCCCGACACGGTGACCGCGCCGTCGAGGCGTTGGGCGTTCCGGGGTCGATACAGGTTGCGCTTGGAGATGTACTGCACCACCCCGTCCGGTACCAGGTACCAGACGGGCCGGTTCTCACTCGCCCGCCGACGACAGTCGGTCGACGAGATCGCCATCGCGGGGATCTCGACGAGCGTCAGCGCGTCGGGGCGGTCGGCGAGGTGTTCGGCGAGATGGTCGTCGCCGAGCTCGTAGCCCGGCCTGCTGACCCCGACGAACTTGGCCAGCTCGAACATCTCCTCCCAATTCTGCCAGGACAGGATCGTCTCGAGCGCATCGGCGCCGGTGATGAAGTAGAGGTCCGCGTCGGGATGCTGCTCGCGCAGGTCGCGGAGGGTGTCGACGGTGTAGGTGGCCTTGTGCCGGTCCACGTCCACCCGGCTGACCGAGAAGCTCGGGTTGGACGCGGTCGCGATGACCGTCATCAGGTAGCGGTCCTCCGCGGCGCTGACGTCCTTGCCCGCCTTCTGCCAGGGGTCGCCGGTGGGGACGAAGATCACCTCGTCGAGACCGAACCGGTCGGCGACCTCACTCGCCGCGACGAGATGCCCGTGGTGGATGGGATCGAAGGTGCCACCCATCACCCCCAGTCGACGGCGAGGGGAGCCTGCATTGTCAGCGTTCCGCACGGGAATCGAGCTTACTTCGCAGCCGGGGAGGTCAGACCGGCAGCAGTCCCGACACGACCGCGGCGAGTTGCTGCGCGTTGCGGCATTCGTGCATCGGAACGACGTCGGCGTACACCGGCGCCGCCGAGTCGCCGTGCCCCCACTGCCCCCTCGGCTCGGGATTCAGCCAGTGGGTGTGTTTCGCGACGGTCGCCAGGTGACCGAGCGCGGCCACGTTGGTGTCCCGGTAGTTGTTGCGGGCGTCGCCGAGGATCAGCAGCGACGTCCTGCCGGTCAGCGTGTGCGCGTAGCGTTCGGCGAACACGCCGATCGCGTTGCCGTAGTCGGAGTGCCCGTCGTAGGCGATCAGGTCGGCCTCCCGGATCATCCGGGACATCGACGAGCCGAGATCGGCGCCCGCGTCGAAGAAGCGGGTGACCTCGTCGGTGGTGTCGATGAACGCGAACACCCGCACCCGGGAGAACTGTTCCCGCAGCGCGTGCACCAACAGCAGGGTGAAGTTCGAGAACCCGGCGACGGATCCGGAGACATCGCACAGGACCACCAGTTCCGGGCGGGCAGGACGCGGCTTGCGCAGCACCAGCTCGATCGGGACGCCGCCGGTCGACATCGACTTCCGCAGCGTCCTGCGCAGGTCGATCGCGCCGGCGCGGGCCCGTTTGCGGCGGGCGGCGAGCCGGCTGGCAAGCTTGCGGGCCAACGGGGTGACGGTGCGCCGCAGGGTGACCATCTCGGTGTCCGACGCGCGCAGGAAGTCGACCTCCTCCGCGAGTTTCGGCACCCCGTAGGTCGCGACCCGCTCCTTGCCGAGTTGTTCGGCGGAGCGGCGCCGCGTTTCCACCTCGACCATCTTCCGGAAGTCCGCGACCCGCTGGGCCGCGGTCCGGCGGGCGATCTCGGTGGCGTAGTCGCCGGCCTCACGTTCGGACCGGTCGGCGTTGCCGAGCAGCCCGTCGAGGATCCGCGAGACCAGCGTCTCGGGCGCCACGTCCCGCAGCGCCTGGTAGGCGGAGAAGGACGGGCCCTTCGCGGACTGGTACTGCCCGAGTTGCTCGACGAGCCGCGCGGTGAGCAGTTCGATCCGGGCGAGCGCCTCCGGCGAGCCGTCGACGAGCAGACCCGCGATCAGTTCCCGCAGCGCCTCGAAGTCGACCTCGCCGCTGTCGCCGCGGGGAATGTCGATATCCACCCCGCTGGTGCGAACGCCGAGCCCCGCCGGGAACCACAGGTCGAACAGCGCATCGTAGGTCGCGCGGTGGGTGGGCCTGCGCAGTAGCGCGCAGGCGAGACCCTCCCGCAGCGCCTCCCGGTCGAGGAGATCGAGCACCGCCATCACCCGGCCCGCGTCGACCGTCTCCGAGGGGCCGACGGCGATACCGCGCGTGCGCAGCGCCTCAACGAAGTCGACGAGATGCCCGGGCAGCCCGTACGGCGCTGCCGGGTGGTGTCCGGGTGCGGCGGACATCGGGGGTGCCTAGTTGAGCCGCAGCTCGGCCGCGGCCCGCTGCTGGTCCGACTGATGTTTGAGGATGACACCCATCGTGGTGCGGATCGCGTCGTCGTCGAGGGTGTCCATGCCGAGGGCGAGCAGGGTACGCCCCCAGTCGATGGTCTCCGCGACGGACGGCAGCTTCTTGAGTTGCATGCCGCGCAGGACGCGGATGGTCCGCACCAACTGGTCGGCGACCGCCTCCGGCAGTTCGGGGACCCGGCTGGCGAGGATCCGCCGTTCGAGGTCGGCGTCCGGGAAGTCGAGGTGCAGGAACAGGCAGCGCCGCTTGAGCGCCTCGGACAGCTCCCGGGTGCCGTTCGAGGTGAGGACGGTGAACGGCTTGCGGGTGGCGGTGATCGTGCCCAGTTCGGGGACGGTGACCGCGAAGTCGCTGAGCACCTCGAGCAGTAGGCCCTCGATCTCGACGTCGGCCTTGTCGACCTCGTCGATCAGCAGCACGGTCGGGTCCTCGCGCCGGATCGCGGTGAGCAGCGGGCGGGACAGCAGGAACTCCTCCGCGAACACGTCCTGCCGGGTGTCCTCCCAACTGTGTTCCGCGCTGGACTGGATCCGCAGAATCTGCTTGGCGTGGTTCCACTCGTAGAGCGCCCTCGCCTCGTCGACACCCTCGTAGCACTGCAAGCGGACCAGTTCGGCGCCGGAGGTCTGCGCCACCGCCCGCGACAGTTCGGTCTTCCCGACACCGGCCGGGCCCTCGATGAGCAGCGGCTTACCCAGCCGGTCGGCGAGGAACACCGCGGTCGCGGTGCCCCTGTCGGCGAGATACCCGGTCTCGGCGAGGCGGGCGATGACGTCGTCGACGCTGCTGAACACGGGAGGGGTTGCTGGGAGCGCTCGATCCACGGTGGGAGCCTTTCGTGCAGAGGTCAGGCGGGGCGGGTGTGGCCGTCGCCCCACACCACCCACTTGGTCGAGGTGAGTTCGGGCAACCCCATCGGTCCGCGGGCGTGCAGCTTCTGGGTGGAGATCCCGATCTCGGCCCCGAACCCGAACTGCTCGCCGTCGGTGAACGCGGTGGACGCGTTGACCATCACCGCTGCGGCGTCGACGCGGGCGGTGAACTCGCGTGCCGCGGCCAGATCGGCGGTGACGATGGCCTCGGTGTGGCCGGTGCCGTAGCGGTCGATGTGCTCGACGGCCGCGTCCAGGTCGTCGACGACGGCGAGCGCGACATCGAGGGTCAGGTACTCCTCGGACCAGTCGGCGTCGGTGGCTGGGACGAGGCCCGGCAGGTCCCCGTGCACGGTGACGCTGTTGCTCTGCAGCACCTGCAGCAGCCGCGGGACCGCGACGTCGGCGATCGCCGCGTCGACGAGGATCGTCTCGGCGGTGTTGCAGACGCTGGGCCGCCGCGTCTTGGCGTTGATGACGATCCGCTCGGCCATCTCGAGGTCCGCGGCCGCGTGCAGGTAGACGTGGCAGTTGCCGACACCGGTCTCGATGGTGGGCACGGTGGCGTCCCGGACGACGGCGCCGATCAGGCCGGCGCCGCCGCGTGGGATGACGACGTCGACGAGACCGCGGGCCTGGATCAGGTGGGTGACCGAGGAGCGGTCCTCACTCGGCAGCAGCTGCACGGCGTCGGCGGGCAAACCCTGGGCCGTCAGCGCGTCGCGGAGCACCTCGACCAGCGCGGCGTTGGAATTCTTCGCCGACGACGACCCGCGCAGCAGCGCCGCGTTGCCGGACTTGAGGGCCAGCCCGAACGCGTCGACGGTGACGTTGGGCCGGGCCTCGTAGACCATGCCGACCACGCCGAGCGGCACCCGCAGCTGCCGGATCTCGAGTCCGTTGGGGAGGGTGCTGCCGCGCACGACCTCCCCCACCGGGTCGGCGAGGCCCGCGACCTGACGGAGCCCGGACGCGATGCCGTCGATCCGGTCGGCGGTCAGCCGGAGCCGGTCGATCAGGGACTCCTCGGTGCCCGCGGCGCGCGCGTTCTCGACATCGGCGGCGTTCGCGACGAGCACGGTGTCGGTGGCGGCGAGCACGGCGTCGGCGGCGGCATGCAGGGCCGCGTCCTTCTGCGCCGTGGTCAGCAGTGCCAACGCGCGGGACGCGACGCGCGCCCGACGCGCGGCCGCATGCACCGCCTCCCGGATGTCGTCGGTCACCTGCGCAGTCTCGTTCACGGCCGTCATGGGTACAGGGTAACGATCGCCCGATGCCGGGGTCGGCGGCGGCGTGCCCGGAGACCGCGGAGTTCGACACCAGCACGATCGATTGTTAGCGTTGCTTCGTTCCGCGCTGGTGGCTCCGAACCATGCGCCCGTCCGACATACGGTGCACCGGAAACGGTTTCGGAGCAGTGCCGCGAGCCAGAGCCATCCGACGGGGGTCGGAGTGAGCCACAGGGCCGCGCGCCGCCGACACCCGACCAGCGCCGCCGCCGAGCGGGCGACGAAAAGATGCGTGCATCAGGTGCGTGCCCCGCTGGTGCGGCACCTGCGCCGAGGAGCGCACACACATGACCCGACAAGCCCAGATCAGCAGCAGCGAGATCGCCGCATCGACCGAGGTCACCGTCGTCGACGAGACCGCCGTCAAGCGGGCCGTCAAGGCAACGATGCTCGGCAACGCCATGGAGTGGTTCGACTTCGGCGTCTACGCCTACCTCGCCGCCACCCTCGGCAAGGTGTTCTTCCCGGAGGCCGGGGGCATCACCCAGCTGCTGTCCACGTTCGCGATCTTCGCCGCCGCCTTCATCGTGCGACCGCTCGGCGGCCTGTTCTTCGGGCCACTCGGGGACCGGATCGGCCGCAAACGGGTGCTCGCGACCACGATCATCATGATGGCGGCCAGCACGTTCGCGATCGGGTTGATCCCGAGCCATGCGTCCATCGGCGTCGCGGCCCCGGTGCTGCTGGTCCTGTTCCGGCTGCTGCAGGGCTTTTCGACCGGCGGCGAGTACGGCGGCGCCAGCACCTTCGTCGCCGAGTACGCGCCCGATCGTCGGCGCGGCTACTTCGCCAGCTTCCTCGAACTCGGCACCCTCGTCGGCTACGTCGCCGCTGCCACCCTGGTGACGCTGATCCAGGCGCTCACCACGGACGACGCGCTGGTCGACTGGGCGTGGCGGATCCCGTTCCTGATCGCGGGCCCGCTCGGCCTGATCGGGCTGTACCTGCGCCTGCGCCTGGAGGAGACACCCGCCTTCCGGGCCTTCGAGGAATCGCGCGCGGACACCACCGACCGGCCGGAGCAGGTGAGTGCGCTCGCGAAACTGCGGGAGATCGTGACCGGCAGTTGGCGCCCGATGGTGCTGTGCATCGTGCTCGTCGCGACCTACAACATCGCGCACTACGGCCTGCTCACCTACATGCCGACCTACCTGTCGAGCACGCTCGGGTACGACGAGACACACGGTCTGCTGCTGATGATCGTGGTGATGGTCGCGATGATGGCCGTGATCACCCGGGTCGGCGCCCTCTCCGACCGGGTGGGCCGAAAGCCGCTGCTGCTCATCGGTTTCATCGGGTTCTTCACCCTGTCACTACCCGCCTATCTGCTGATCGGTCAGGGTGGCTACCTGCCGGTGATCGTCGGACTCGCGACGCTCGGTGCGCTGCTGCTGCTGTTCGTCGGCGTGTTCCCGTCGGTCCTGCCCGCACTATTTCCCACCGGGGTCCGGTACGGCGCGCTCGCGATCGCGTACAACCTCGCGGTGTCGCTGTTCGGCGGCACCACCCCGCTCGCGATCACCGCGCTCGAGGGCGCGACCGGGAGCAATCTGGTTGCGCCGATCTACATGATGGGTGCTGCACTGATCGGCGGGGTGGCGGTCCTCCTCATCCCGGAAACCGCCCGCCGCCCACTCGAGGGCTGCGCACCCGCCGTGGAGACCGAGTCCGAGGCGCGAATCATCCTGCGCCGCATCCGCACACGAACCGCACGGGCAACGTCCGGACTGCCGCGCCGTGCGGTGCCGGCCGACCACACCTGAGCGATCGCCGCGCGGAGGCACCGGCCAGGGACCTACCCTGGGCCGATGTCCCCGCGTGTGACCGTCCTCGGCAGCGTCAACATCGATCTCGTCACCACCACCCCGACCCGCCCGGCGGGCGGCGAGACGGTGCTCGGCACCGGCTTCACGACCGGCCCCGGCGGCAAGGGCGGCAACCAGGCAATCGCCGCGGCGCGCGCAGGCGCACGGGTCGCCTTCCTCGGCGCGGTGGGCACCGATGCCTTCGCCCCGCAACTCCGCGACGCGCTTGAGGCGGGCGGGGTCGATGTGACGCTGCTCCGGGAGGCGTCGGGCCCGAGCGGCGTCGCCGCGATCACCGTCGACGCCGGGGGTGAGAATTCGATCGTCGTCGTTCCCGGCGCCAACGCCGCCATGGAGGCGCTGACCGACGAGGAACTCGACCGGATCGCGGGCTCGGACGTGCTGCTGTGCCAGTTGGAGATCCCGCTGCCGACGGTCACCGCCGGCGCCGCCAACGCCCATGCCGCAGGAGTCACCGTGTTTCTGAATCCGTCACCGGCGCAGCAGCTTCCGGCTGCCCTACTCGACAACGTCGACGTCCTGATCGTCAACGAGACCGAGGCCGTCCAGCTGGGTGACGCCGCCCTGGCCCGGGTGCCGCACCTGATCACCACCCTCGGTGGTCACGGCGCCCGCTGGCGCGGACCGGACGGCGCCGCCGTGCCCGCCGCAGCGCCCGCCGTCGCCGTCGCCGACACGACCGGCGCGGGCGACGCGTTCGCGGGCACGCTCGCGGCCTGTTGGCACCTCGGGCCCGCGACGGCCCTGCGCCGCGCCGTCGCGGCAGGCGCGCTGGCGACCACCCGCCCCGGCGCGGCCGCGTCCTCCCCCACCGCCGCCGAGGTGGACGACCTGCTCGCGCGACACCCCGGCCCCAATCCGGCGCGCCAGTAGTTCGCGTGGCATAGCATCGCCCCACCGCGGCCCGAGTGAGCCAGATCACAGGTCGCCGATCGGGACGGAGCACGGATGAACCGAACAGTTGCGGGCCCCACCCTCGCGGACCTCGCGTTCCGCGCCGCCGACGCGTACGGCGACCGACCCGCCGCGCAATGGCAGGACGCGCCGGACCGGTGGGACCAGTTCAGCTACCGCGACCTCGCCGACCGGGTGACGGATTTCGGCGCGGGCCTGATCGACCGCGGCCTCGACGCTGGCGACCGGGTCGCGGTCCTGGCCACGACCCGCCCCGACTGGTCGATCGCCCACCTGGGGATCGTCGCGGCAGGCGGCGTCCACGTGTCGGTGTACCCCACCAACTCCGCCGAGGAGTGTGCGTGGGTGGTGGGCAACTCGGAGGCCCGCGGCATCGTGTGCGAGAACGCCGACCAGGTCGCACAGATCACCGCCGTCCGAGACCGGCTTCCCGCACTGGAGTGGATCGTGATCCTCGACGGTGCGGCGGAGGGCGCAACCGGGGCCGACGAGATCCGCCGCCGCGGCCGGGCCGCCGGCGCCGAGAAACTCCGCCGCCGCGCGGCCGCCGTCGAGCCTGCGGATCCCTACGTGTTCATGTACACCTCCGGGACGACCGGCCCGCCGAAGGGCTGCGTGCTCACGCACGGCAACTACCGCGCGATCATGACCGCGAACCTCACCCTCGACGAACTCGAGGGTGACACCTCCGACAAGGACATGGTCCTGTACCTGTTCCTGCCGCTCGCGCACGCGTTCGCCCTGCTGTTCCAGCTCCTCACGTTCGACCGCGGCGGCATCATCGCCTATTGGGGCGGTGACACCACCCGGATCGTCGCCGAGGTGATGCAGACCCGGCCCACCCACCTGCCCTCGGTGCCACGCGTGTTCGAGAAGGTGTACACCCTCGCGGTCGGTTCCAAGCCTGCCGAGGAACGGGACCGCATCCTCGCCGCCGCGGCGCTCGGCGTCCGGGTCCGCGACCTGGAGCAGGCCGGCGAACCGGTCCCCGACGATCTCCGGGCCGGGTTCGACGCCGCCGAGTCCGCCCTATTCCAGGGCGTGCGGGCGCTGTTCGGCGGGAACCTCGACCTGGCGATCACCGGTGCGGCCCCGATCTCGAAGGACA
Organism: Rhodococcus sp. NPDC058532; assembly: GCF_042719255.1. NCBI lineage: Bacteria > Bacillati > Actinomycetota > Actinomycetes > Mycobacteriales > Nocardiaceae > Rhodococcus > Rhodococcus sp. NPDC058532. Next base: position 133,503 of record NZ_JBHXNU010000003.1, on the reverse strand, counting down.
TCCTGGAGTTCTTCTACGGCTGCGGCGTCCCGCTGATGGAGGGCTTCGGGATGACCGAGACCTCCACCGGTGCAACGGTGAACACCACCCGACACCACCGGTTCGGCACCGTCGGCCGCACGCTGCCCGGCGTCGAGGCGCGGATCGCCGACGACGGCGAACTGCTCCTCAAGGGCGCGAACATCTTCCAGGGCTACTACAAGATGGCGGACGCGTCGTTCGGCGCGATCGTCGACGGATGGCTGCACACCGGCGACCTCGCGTCGATCGACGGGGACGGCTACGTCTCGATCATCGGCCGCAAGAAGGACATCATCGTCACCTCCGGCGGCAAGAACCTGACCCCGGCGAACCTGGAGAACGACCTCAAACGGTCGCCGTGGATCAGTCAGGCCGTGATGTACGGCGACCGCCGCCCCTACCCGGTGGTGCTGGTGACCCTGGACCCGGAAACGGTGCTGCCATGGGCGCAGGCACAGGGCCTGCCGGACACGATCGCCGCCCTCGCGCAGCATCCGTCCGTCGTCGACCTCGTCCGGCAGGCGGTGGACGCCGCGAACGCGGCACTCGCACCCCCCGAACAGGTCAAGAAGTTCACCATCGCCCGCCGCGACCTGTCCCAGGAGACCGGCGAGCTGACCCCGACGCTGAAGATCAAACGGACGGTGGTCTGCGCGAACTTCGCCGCCGAGTTCGAGGCGATGTACGCGGACTGAGGCGCGAGGTCAGTCCAGCCACTCCAGCGCGGCCGCCACCAGCGCCGCAACCCCGGTGTCCAGGGTGGGGCGGATCACCGGGGCGAACCGCGGGGAGTGGTTGGACGGCAGCGGCGTTCCATCGGTTGTCTCGAATCCGCCGATGAACCAGTAGGCGAGCGGAATCCCGAGTTCGGTGGCCAGGTCGCCGACATCCTCGCTGCCCGCGACCGGGCCGATCTCGAACACCTTGTCGTCGCCGAGCAGCCCGCGCAGCGCCCCGAGCGTTCGGCCGGTCGCGTCGGGGTCGTTCACGGTGAGCGGAAAGCTGTTCAACTCGGTGATCTCCGGCCGCTTCGGTGCGCCGGACGCGTCCGCCTCGGCGTTCGCGATCCGGGTGATCCCGGCGGTGAGCTGCTCGGCGACACGGGTCTCGAACGCGCGGGTGTTGACCTTGAGCACCGCCTCGTCCGGGATGACGTTTTCCTTGGTGCCGGACTGGAACGACCCGACGGTGACCACGGCGGGGTCGGTGGGCGACACCTCCCGCGAGACCAGGGTTTGCAGCCGCAGCACCGTCGACGCACCCATCACCACCGGATCAATGGCCTGGTCGGGCATCGACCCGTGCCCACCGCGTCCGAACATCCTGATCTGCACGCTGCTGGCGGCCGCCATCGCGGTGCCCGGGCTGGCGAATACGGTGCCGACCGGGCCGGGCATCACGTGCTGTCCGAGCACCACCGACGGCGCCGGGATCACCGAGTACAGCCCGCCGTCGATCATCGCGCGGGCACCGTCGCCGAGCTCCTCCGCAGGCTGGAACAGCGCGATCAGCGTCCCCGACCAGTGTTCGCCCCCGCGGGCGAGGAGGTCGGCGGCACCGAGCAGGCAGGCGACGTGCATGTCGTGCCCGCAGGCGTGCATCACCGGCACCGTCTCCCCCGCCGCGGTCACCGCGGACGCCGTGGACGCATAGTCCAGGCCGGTGTCCTCCCGAACGGGCAGGGCGTCCATGTCCGCACGCAGCAGCACCACCGGGCCGTCCCCGCGCCGCAGGACCCCGACCACGCCGGTTCCGCCGATGCCGCCGGTCACCTGATAGCCCGACGCCGCGAGACGCTCCGCGACGAGGGCCGCGGTGCGGTGCTCGGCGTGCGACAGTTCGGGGTGCGCGTGCAGGTGCCGATACAGGTCGGCGAGATCGTCGGCGATGGCGTCGAATCCGGCGAGGACGGGATGCGCGGTCAGGTTCATCGTCCAGGCGTACCATGCCGGTTCCGCGTTCGCGCGGATCTCGCCGCCGATTCCCCAGCCGGTTCGCCCGGTCGAGCGTGTCGGTCCCGTCCGGCACGATGGACGGCATGACCTCAGCGACCACCGATCTCCGTGCCGACGCCGAAGCCCTGCTGCGGGAACTCGCGGGCCCCGCCGCCCGGCTGCGGGACGACCAGTGGCTGGCCATCGAGGCGCTGGTCGTGCACCGGCGGCGCGCCCTCGTCGTGCAGCGCACCGGCTGGGGCAAGTCCGCGGTGTACTTCATCTCCGCGAAACTGCTCCGGGCCAGGGGTCACGGCCCGACGGTGATCGTGTCGCCGCTGCTCGCGCTGATGCGCAACCAGGTCGACTCGGCGCAGCGCGCCGGGGTGCGCGCGGCGACCATCAACTCCGGGAACATGACCGAGTGGGACGAAATCCACCAGCGCATCGCGGACCGCGAGGTGGACGTGCTGCTGGTCAGCCCGGAGCGGCTGAACAACCCGGATTTCCGGGATCAGGTGCTGCCCTCGCTCGCCGCGGACGCGGGCCTGGTGGTCGTCGACGAGGCCCACTGCGTCTCCGACTGGGGCCACGACTTCCGGCCGGACTATCGCCGCATCCGCACCCTGATCGCCGAACTCGGTGACGGGATTCCGGTGCTCGCCACCACCGCGACCGCGAACGACCGGGTGGTCGCGGATGTGTCGGCGCAGCTCGGTGTCGGCGGCACCGAGACACTGGTGCTGCGCGGCGGCCTTGAGCGGGAGTCGCTGTCGCTGTCGGTGGTTCGCATCGACGAGGCGACGAAGCGTGCGGCATGGCTGGGGCAGCGCCTGAGTTCGCTGCCCGGCTCCGGGATCATCTACACCCTCACGGTGTCGGCGGCGCGGGAGCTCGCCGAGCTGCTTACCGAGCAGGGGCACGCGGTCGCGGCATACACCGGGCAAACCGAAACCGCGGAACGCGAGCAGCTCGAATCGGACCTGCTCGGCAACCGGGTCAAGGCACTGGTCGCGACGTCGGCACTCGGGATGGGCTTCGACAAGCCGGACCTCGGGTTCGTCGTGCATCTCGGCGCTCCCTCGTCGCCGATCTCGTACTACCAGCAGGTCGGCCGCGCAGGCCGGTCCACCGACCGAGCCGAGGTCGTGCTGTTGCCCGGACATGAGGACCGGCAGATCTGGAGCTACTTTGCGTCCGTGGCCTTCCCTCGCGAGCCGGTGGTGCGCCGGGTGCTTGCGGTCCTCGACCCGGAACGTCCGCAGTCGACGCAGGCGCTCGAGCCATTGGTCGAGCTGAACCGGTCCCGGCTGGAGATGGTGCTCAAGGTCCTCGACGTCGACGGGGCGGTACGCCGGGTGCGCGGCGGCTGGATCGGCACCGGCCAGCCGTGGGAGTACGACGCCCCGCGCTACGAGCGGCTCGAGCAGGCCAGGACGGCCGAGCAGCAGGCGATGATCGACTACCAGAGCACCTCGATGTGTCGGATGGAGTTTCTGCGCCGCCAACTCGACGACCCGCTGCTCACCGACGCACCCGCGCCGTGCGGACGCTGCGACACGTGCACCGGGGCCACCGTCGACACCAGCGTGGATGACGACGCGGTCACCCGGACGCGGGCCCGTCTCGACCGACCCGGAGTCGACCTCGCGCCCCGCAAGCAGTGGCCCACCGGTCTGTCGAAACTGGGAATCTCGTTGTCCGGGAAGATCACCGACGGACCGGAGACCGGGCGGGTGATTGGCAGGCTCTCCGACCTCGGCTGGGGCCCGCGGTTGCGTTCGCTGCTCGACGCGCCCGACGGCCCGATCCCGGACGCCGTCGTCGACGCCGCGATCCGGGTCCTCGCCGCCTGGGACTGGGAGGTGCGTCCGGCGTCGGTGGTCGCGCTCGAGTCCGAGACCCGGCCGCAGCTGGTGGCGTCGCTCACGTCCCGGCTCGCCGAGGTCGGCCGGTTGACCGACCTGGGCGTCCTGCACCGCACCCCCGGCCACCCGCCGGTGTCGGCGGCGAACTCGGCGTATCGGGTCGCCGGGCTGGTGGGCGGATGGACCGCGCCGGACCTGGCCGCGGTGGAGGGGCCGATCCTCCTGGTCTCTGATGTCACCGACACGGGGTGGACCCTGACGGTTGCGGCACGGGAACTGCGGTCCGCCGGGGCCGACGGGGTCCTCCCGTTCGCACTCGCGAGCGTGAGCTGAATCCGCGTTCGCGGGCAATGGATATCGCCGGAAACCGCCCCGGCGATACAGCAATGTGACACACCTCACAACCACTGTCTCACCTGCATCGAAACAGTCGTGTCGCAACCGGTCTCGAACGAAGGAGGTGAAACCGTCACGCTCCCGTTGTTACGTTCGGATTGCATATGAGCCCAGCAACGGAGAGCAGTACCCCAACCCTGTCACCTCAGCCGCCGACACCGATGGACGTCCCGAGGCACGAGACGGTCGCCTGCCGCAGGCCGACGATCGCGGACGGAACCAGGATGTGGGAGATCGCCCGCGACTCGCGCGTGCTCGACCTCAACTCCAGCTATGCGTACCTCATGTGGTGTCGGGACTTCCACGACACTTCCACCATCGCCGAAGTCGACGGTGACGTCGCCGGATTCGTCACCGGATTCGTCCGACCGGACGACCCGCAGACCGTGTACGTGTGGCAGGTCGCCGTCGACGAGAACGCCCGCGGACGAGGGGTCGCCGCCGCGATGCTCGGCAATCTCCTCGATCACCTCGCCCACCAGGGCGTCACCCGCCTCGAAACGACCATCAGTCCGGACAATTTCGCGTCCATCGCGTTGTTCACGGCGTTGGCCCGCAACCGCTACACCTCGATCACGAAGCGAGAACTGTTCACCCCCAGTCACTTTCCCGATACGCATGATTCCGAAGAGCTCTACGTCGTCGGGGACGAGAGCACCGAAGGAGCGCGATAGATGACCACCGCAATCAACACCAGCATTTTCACCACCCTCGAGTCCGAGGTCCGCAGCTACAGCCGGTCCTGGCCGACCGTGTTCGAGTCCGCCCGCGGAGCATGGCTGCGGGCCGAGGACGGCCGCGAGTACCTCGATTTCTTCGCAGGCGCAGGCGCACTCAACTACGGACACAACAACCCCGTCCTCAAACGCGCCCTCATCGACTACCTCGAATCCGACGGCATCACCCACGGACTCGACATGCACACCACCGCAAAGCGACGCTTCCTCGAAACCTTCGACGACCTCATCCTCACCCCCCGCCGACTCGACTACAAAGTCCAATTCCCCGGACCCACCGGCACCAACGCCGTCGAAGCCGCCCTCAAACTCGCCCGCAAGGTCACCGGCCGAGAATCGATCGTCAACTTCACCAACGCCTTCCACGGCATGACCCTCGGATCACTCTCCGTCACCGGCAACTCCATGAAACGCGCAGGCGCCGGCATCCCCCTCGTCCACTCCACCCCCATGCCCTTCGACAACTACTTCGACGGCGAAACCCCCGACTTCCACTGGTTCGAACGCGTCCTCGACGACAGCGGCAGCGGACTCAACCGCCCCGCCGCCGTCATCGTCGAAACCGTCCAGGGCGAAGGCGGCGTCAACATCGCCCGCCCCGAATGGCTCCGCGCCCTCGCCGACCTCTGCTCCACCCGCGGCATCCTCCTCATCGTCGACGATGTCCAAATGGGCTGCGGCCGCACCGGACCCTTCTTCTCCTTCGAGGTCGCGGGCATCACCCCCGACATCGTCACCCTCTCCAAGTCCATCGGCGGCTACGGCCTCCCGATGGCCCTCACCCTCTTCAAACCCGAACTCGACGTCTGGTCCCCCGGCGAACACAACGGCACCTTCCGCGGCAACAACCCCGCCTTCGTCACCGCCACCGCCGCCCTCGAGCAGTACTGGGCCGACGACCTGCTCAGCCTGTCGACCGCGTCGAAGGGCAAGCGGATCGGTGAGATCTTCGCCAACCTCGCGGATTCGTTCGACGGGGTCAGCACCCGCGGGCGCGGCATGGTGCAGGGCCTGGTATTCGACGATCCCGGCAAGGCGGTCAAGGTCTGTGGTCTCGCCTACGACGAGGGACTGCTCGCCGAGACCTCCGGTCCGTCGGACGAGGTCGTGAAACTCCTTCCGCCGCTGACGATCACGAGCGAGGAACTCAATCACGGCCTGAGCATTCTCGCCGAGGCGACCGCGAAGGTGTGTGCCTGACATGATCGTGCGTACCACCGACGAGATCACCGACACCGACCGCGACATCACCAGCGCGGACGGCAACTGGCGCTCGAAGCGGATCGTCCTCGCCGGCGACGGCGTCGGATTCTCCTTCCACGAGACCACCATCGCCGCCGGATCGGTCAACGAGTTCCACTACGCCAACCACATCGAGGCGGTCTGGCTGATCGAGGGCGACGGCATCCTCACCGACCTCGACACCAACGAGGTGTACGAACTACGGCCGGGCACCATGTACCTGCTCGACGGCAACGAGCGGCACCGGGTCGAACCGGTCACCCGGATGCGGATGCTGTGCGTGTTCAATCCCCCGGTCACCGGGCGGGAGGTGCACGACGAGAACGGCGTCTACCCACTGATCGAGACACCCGCCCGCCGGTGGGTAGCATCGAGCCATGTCGAAGATCGGCACCAAGGTCAGATCCCTGTTCCATCGGCGCCGTCCCGTCACGCGGGAGGATGCCGCCGAGATCGCCGACTGGGTCAACGAGGGTGGCGCGCCGCACCCCGACGGCCCGCCGGTGGTCGACGACGAGGACGGACCGGGGTCGCGCCGGGACGGGTCGCGCTAGCCTGGACTCCATGACCGCATCCACCGCGCCTCGGACGACGGTGGATCTGTTGGAGCTCATCCGGGGCCGCAGCGTCGTCGCGTTGACCGGTGCGGGCATGTCCACCGACTCCGGCATCCCCGACTACCGCGGACCCGACGCGCCTCCCCGGACCCCGATGACCTATCAGCAGTTCATGGGCGACGCGGCGTTCCGGCGGCACTACTGGGCCCGCAACCACTTGGGCTGGCGGTACATGGACGGGGCCCGACCCAACTCGGGTCACCGTGCGCTGGCCGCACTGGAACGGACCGGCACGGTGCGCGGGGTGATCACCCAGAATGTGGACCTGCTGCACACGAAGGCGGGTAGCCGGTCGGTGATCGACCTGCACGGCAGCTACGCGCAGGTGCGATGCACGCGGTGCGGGCACCGGATCTCCCGCATGTCGCTGGCCGAACGACTGGACGCCGCCAACCCCGGCTTCGCCGAATCCGTTGCCGCCGCGTCCGGTGTGGAGATCGCGCCGGACGCCGACGCCGTACTCGAGGAGACCGCGCACTTCCGCGTCGTGGACTGCGCGCGCTGCTGCGGCGTCCTCAAGCCGGACATCGTCTACTTCGGCGAGTCTGTCCCCCGCGACCGCGTCGACGCCGCGTTCGCGATGGTCGAGTCCGCCGATCTGCTGCTGGTGCTGGGTTCGTCGCTGACGGTGATGTCAGGGCTGCGCTTCGTCCGCCGGGCCGCGAAGCTCGGCATGCCGATCGCGATCGTCAACCGCGGCGCCACCCGCGGCGACGACCTCGCCACCCTGAAACTCGACGCAGGCTGCGCGGAGACCCTCACCACTCTCGTCACCTGAACCCTCCCCCGACACGCCACCCGACCCCGCGTCGACCTTCCCCCCGGCTGCCACCCCCCGGCTGCCACCCCCGGGTTGACCGAATGTGGGATTCGGTCAGCCTGACTGACCAAATCCCACATTCGGTCAGCCTGAGCGGACGGTCAGAGTCGGACGAGGTCGTCGGCGTGGACGACGGGCCGCTGCATGTCGGACGGCAACTCCATCGTGGACCGGCCGAGCATCTCCTCGAGTTCCGCGGCGTCGTACGCCACCACACCCCGCGCCACCGGCAGGCCGTCGGGGCCGAGCAGCGAGACCACGTCGCCGCCGTGGAATCGGCCGCCGGTCGCGGTGATGCCCGCCGGGAGCAGGGAGCGCCGCTTGTCGACGACCGCACGGACGGCGCCCGCGTCGAGGTGCAGCTCACCCTGGGTGTCGGCGGCGTGCCGGACCCAGAACTTGCGCGCCGACATGCGCGCCGGACGGGCCGCGAACGCGGTACCGACGCTCGCCGTCGACAAAGCCTCCGCCGCGTCGGTGGCGGCGGCCAGCAGCACCGGGACACCGGAGTCGGCGGCCAGGCGTGCCGCGGACAGCTTCGAGGCCATCCCGCCGGTGCCCAGCGCCCCCCCGGAGCCGGCGACCACACCGTCCAGGTCCTCGGGGCTCGTCACCTCGGGGATCAGGATGGCTCCGCCCTTACGGGGGTCCCCGTCGTAGAGACCGTCGACGTCCGACAGCAGCACCAGCGCGTCGGCGCTGACCAGGTGCGCGACCATCGCCGCGAGCCGATCATTGTCGCCGAACCGCAGTTCGGTGGTCGCGACGGTGTCGTTCTCGTTGACCACCGCGACCGCGTGCAGCGCCCGCAACCGGTCCAGCGTCCGCTGCGCGTTGCGGTGCTGGGTGCGACGGGCGATGTCGTCGGCGGTGAGCAGCACCTGCCCGACCGTCCGGCCGTACCGGTGGAACGAGGTGCCCCACGCATGGGCGAGCGCGAGTTGACCGACACTCGCCGCCGCCTGCTTGGTCGCGAGGTCCCGGGGGCGTTTCGACAGGCCCAGCGGCGCGATGCCCGCACCGACCGCGCCCGACGACACCACGACCACGTCGGAGCCCGCGCGCATGCGGGCCTCGACGGCGTCGGCGAGCGCGTCGAGTTTCCTTCTGTCCAACCCGGATTCGAGACTGGTCAACGCCGACGAGCCGATCTTGACCACGACACTCCGGGCGGTGGCGATCTGGGTGCGGGTGTCGGACACCCCGGTCACTTGCCGTCGCCGTCGGAGTCCAGTCCGCGGCGGATGCGACGCGCGTGCTTGCGTTCGGCGGCACCGATCCGCTCATCCTGGTCGAGGCGGGCGTCGGTGCCGCGACCGGTGCGGGTGATGTCGACACCGGCCGCGGTCTGCGGCTCCCAGTCGAAGCTGACGTCGCCGATCGTCACCGAACAGCCGGGCTCGGCACCCATCTTGATCAACCGGTCCTCGACACCGAGACGGGCAAGCCGGTCCGCGAGGTAACCGACGGCCTCGTCGTTGTCGAATGCGGTCTGCCGGATCCACCGCTCGGGTCGGGTACCGCGGACGATGAAACCGCCGGGCGTCTCGGGGTCGGCGATGATGCTGAACCCGGTCTCATCGACGGCGATCGGGCGGATCACCTGCCGCTTGGGTGCGGCGGGCGGGTGCGCGATGCGGTAGTCCTCGACCATCTTCGCCAGCGCGAAGGTCAGCGGGCGCAGGCCGTCCCTGCTCACCGCGGAGATGGTGAACACGGGCCAACCGCGTGCCTCGAACTCGGGGGTCACCATCTCGGCGAGCTCCGCCGCATCCGGCACGTCGGCCTTGTTCAGGATCACGATGCGGGGCCGGTCGGCGAGGTCACCGAGTCCCGCGTCGCCGGACAGCGCCGGGGTGTACGCGGCCAGCTCCGCTTCGAGTGCGTCGACGTCGGACACCGGGTCGCGACCGGGTTCGAGGGTCGCGCAGTCGACGACGTGCGCGAGCACCGCGCACCGTTCGAGGTGCCGCAGGAAGTCGAGGCCGAGTCCGCGGCCGTCGCTGGCGCCCGGAATCAGGCCGGGCACGTCCGCGACGGTGAACGTGGTGTCACCGCTGGACACGACGCCCAGGTTCGGCTGCAGCGTGGTGAACGGGTAGTCGGCGATCTTCGGCTTGGCCGCGGACAGCACCGACACCAGCGACGACTTGCCCGCCGACGGGAATCCGACGAGGCCGACGTCGGCGACCGACTTCAGTTCGAGCACCAGGTCGCGTTCGACGCCCTCCTCGCCGAGGAGCGCGAAGCCGGGCGCCTTGCGCGCCTTCGACGACAGCGCAGCGTTGCCGAGCCCGCCGCGCCCACCCTGCGCGGCGACGAACCGGGTTCCGGTGCCGATCAGGTCGGCGAGGATGCGGCCGTCCCGGTCCAGCACGACCGTGCCGTCGGGGACCTTGAGGACGAGGTCGGAGCCGTTGCCGCCCTCTCGGTTTCCGCCCTCACCCTGGCGGCCGTTGGTTGCCTTGGCGCGGGGATGGAAGTGGAAATCCAGCAGCGTGTGTACGTTCGAGTCGACGACGAGGATCACGTCACCGCCCCGACCGCCATTGCCGCCGTCCGGTCCGCCGAGCGGCTTGAACTTCTCGCGGTGCACCGAGGCACACCCGTTGCCGCCCTTGCCTGCGCTGACGTGCAGCGTCACGCGGTCGATGAATCGGGACATGACTGCCGGATCCTTCCCTTCAGTCGGTGAAAAGCAGGAGGGGCGGGCCGGGTGTGTGACCCTGGCCCGCCCCTCCTGGAAGCGTTGCTCGAAGCAGCAGACTCAGGCCTGTGCCTCGGCCGGAACGATGTTCACGGTCTTGCGTCCACGCTTGGTGCCGAACTCGACGGCACCGGCGGCAAGGGCGAACAGGGTGTCGTCGCCGCCACGAGCGACGTTGACGCCGGGGTGGAAGTGCGTGCCACGCTGACGCACCAGGATCTCGCCTGCGCTGACGGACTGGCCGCCGAACCGCTTCACGCCGAGTCGCTGGGCATTCGAATCGCGACCGTTGCGCGAGCTGGATGCACCCTTCTTATGTGCCATGACAGACCCTCCTGGGTTGGAAGAAGACTCGGAGCCCGAGTTACTTGATGCCGGTGACCTTGAGGACCGTCAGCTTCTGCCGGTGGCCCTGACGCTTGTGGTAGCCGGTCTTGTTCTTGAACTTGTGGATCCGGATCTTCGGGCCCTTGGTCTGCTCGACGACCTCACCGGTGACCGTGACCTTCGCCAGCTTGTCGGCGTCGGTGGTCAGCTCGGCTCCGTCGACGAGGAGGACCGGGGTCAGCGAGACAGCAGCGCCGGGCTCACCCTCGATCTTCTCGACCTTGACGAGGTCACCAACAGCGACCTTGTACTGCTTTCCGCCGGTCTTGACGATCGCGTACGTTGCCATCGGACGGCTACCCCTTGCTAATTCGAACGTGCTCACGCGACTACCGCCGCGCGACTGGTCTGTGTACTTGCTTCCCCGGACACCCCGGCACCCGGACGGGCGCAGCAGAGCGGTGTCACCGAGTAGCGACCGCTCAAGGTTACGGGATGGCGATCGGCAGGGTCAAACCGCCCCACCCGCCGCCGTTGCCCGTGACCTCGAGCGGTCGGCCGATCACGATTCCGTCGGTGGTCCGGCGGGACGCCCGGCGGCGCGCCGACGCGCACGCCGCTTCGGTGCGGCGGGCTCAGCTGCCGCCGCCTCCGCCGCGCCGGACACCGGCGTGGCCTCGACGGCGGCGGCCGGCTCGACGACCGGCTCGACCACGACCGCGGGTTCCGCAGGCACCGGGTCCGGGTGCGCGGGAAGCGTCAGCACGGTCCCCTCGTCGACGCCAGCCACGGGTGCCGCGGCCGCGCGGGAGGCCCGGCGCGACCGGCGGCGCGGGCGCGCCGCTGCCGTGGGCTCGCTGGCGGGTTCCGGTGCAGGCTCGGAGACGGGTTCGGGTGCAGGCTCGGCGGCGGGTTCGGGCGCGGCATCCGCCTCGACGACCGGCGTCTCGACGGCAGGGTCCGCGACGACGTCCGCCGTCTCCGTGACGACGACCTCGGCCGCCGCGGCTGCAGCGTCCGCCGTGTCCGGATGCTCGTCCTCGGGGTGCAGGTGTGCGGCCATCGCCAACGCCACCGGGTGCGCCCGCTTGACGGACGCGTCGGCCTCCGCGCCGTGCCCGTCCTTCTCCGGTGCTGGCTCGGCGGCCTGCGCCTTGTCCCGGCCCCGCTTGCGGCGTCCGCCGCCCGATTCGCCCTTGCCCTGGTTGCGGGAGCCGGAGTCGTCACCGGAGCGGACCTCGACCGGATCGGCGTGCACGACGATGCCGCGGCCGTGGCAGTGCTCGCAGGTGGTCGAGAACGCCTCGACCAGGCCGGTGCCCAGCTTCTTACGGGTCATCTGAACCAGGCCGAGCGAGGTGACCTCGGACACCTGGTGCCGGGTCCGGTCGCGTCCGAGCGACTCGGTGAGCCGACGCAGCACGAGATCCCGGTTCGACTCGAGCACCATGTCGATGAAGTCGACGACGATCATGCCGCCGATGTCCCGCAGCCGCATCTGCCGCACGATCTCCTCGGCGGCCTCCAGGTTGTTCCGGGTGACGGTCTCTTCGAGGTTGCCGCCGGCGCCGGTGAACTTGCCGGTGTTGACGTCGACCACGGTCATCGCCTCGGTGCGGTCGATCACCAGGGTGCCGCCCGACGGCAGCCACACCTTCCGGTCGAGCGCCTTCGCCAGCTGCTCGTCGATGCGCCGGACCGCGAAGATGTCCGGTCCGCCCGCCGCAGGCTCGTACCGCTCCACCCGCGGCAACAGGTCGGGTGCGACGGTCCGGATGTAGTTCTCCACCGTCGACCAGGACTTCTCGCCCTCGATGACGATCTTGGAGAAGTCCTCGTTGAACAGGTCGCGCACGACCTTGACCAGCAGGTCCGGCTCCTCGTACAGGGCCTTCGGGTTACCCGACTTACCCTTGTCCGCGGCCTCGGCCTCCTTCTCGATGTCCGACCACTGCGACTGCAGCCGCTGCACGTCGCGGGCGAGTTCCTCCTCGCTGACGCCCTCCGCGGCGGTGCGGATGATGACGCCCGCCTCCGGCGGAACCACCTCCCGCAGGACCTCCTTGAGCCGCTTGCGTTCGGTGTCGGGCAGCTTGCGGCTGATCCCGGTGGACGTGCCGCCGGGCACGTAAACGAGGAACCGTCCCGCCAGCGAAATCTGGGTGGTCAGGCGGGCACCCTTGTGCCCGACCGGGTCCTTGGAGACCTGAACGAGCACCTGGTCGCCCGGCCTGAGCGCCTGCTCGATCTTGCGGCTGTTGCCGCCGAGACCGGCGGCCTCCCAGTTGACCTCACCGGCGTAGAGGACGCCGTTGCGTCCGCGACCGATGTCGATGAAGGCCGCCTCCATCGACGGCAACACGTTCTGCACCCGTCCGAGGTAGACGTTGCCGACCATCGACGCGGACGCCGACGTGGTGACGAAGTGCTCGACGAGGACGTCGTCCTCGAGGACCGCGACCTGGGTCAGGCCGTCGGGGTGCGCGGCACCGCTCTTCTCCCGGACCACCATCACCCGGTCGACGGCCTCACGACGGGCCAGGAACTCGGACTCGGTGAGGATCGGCGGCCTGCGCCTGCCCGCGTCCCGACCGTCGCGGCGGCGCTGACGCTTGGCCTCGAGCCGGGTGGATCCGGAGATGCCCTGCACCTCGTCCTTGGCGCGGGCCTTGGTGCGGGGTTCACGCTCGTGCACGACCGTCGTGACACCGTCGTCCTCGGTGGCGTCGCCGTCGCCGCTGCCCTTGCGACGGCGACGACGCCGACGACGCCTGCTCGTGCCGTCCTCGGACTCCTCCGCACCCGACTCGGTGTCGACCGTCTCGGCCTCCGCCGCCTCGGTATCCGCGTCCGCCGATGCGTCGGCCGCTGTCCCGTCCTCCGCGGGAGCGGTCTCGGTCTCGTCGGCGGTGTCAGTCTCCGCGCCCTGCTCACCGCGACCCCGGCCGCGGCCTCGGCGCCCGCGGCGGCGGCGCCGGCCCTGGCCCTCCGCGGACTCGTCGTCGGCGTGCTCCGCGCCGGCCGCTCCGGCCTCCTCGGAGGTCGTGGCCTCCGCGGCAGAACCATCCGCCTGCTGTCCGCCCGCCGTCGGCTCCTCAACCTCCGCGGCCGCGGAGGTTCCGGTGGTGACCTCGATCGGGGCAGCCTCGTCGGGGGCGGCCGCTTCCCGGCGCGCCCGGCGACGACGCGGTGCGGGTTCGGGGGCCGTCTCCGGCTGCAGGAACAGCGGGGCCTGGAACAGCGGCGGCTCGGTGGCCGCGGCGGGCGCCGCCTCGGTGTCGGTGTCGGTGAACAGGCCGGGCTGCTGCGGGATGTGCGCGTCGGCGATCAGGTCGGGGGCGGCGCGCAGCACCGGGTCGGCGGCCGGAGTGGGTTCGGCGGCCTGCTCGGCGGCCGGTGCCGTCGGTGCGGCCATCGCCGCGTGCACGCGCTCGGCGAGCGCGCGGTCGATGCTGGACTGGGCGCTGCGCAGTTCCGTCCCGAACTCCGCGACCTGGGCGAGCACCTGCTTGCTGGTCACGCCGAGCATCTTGGCGAGGGCGTGAACGCGCATCTTCTCCGGGAACACCGGATCGGTGGGCTGTGAATTCTCGGGCGGCGCTTGGTCGGCCACGTAAGTCTCCTCGAGCCCCCGGGCGCGTCCATCCCTGTCGGATGTGCGCGGCCACTCGGGGGCGCTGTCTGGTCCTCACACCGGGGTGTGAGTTCGTCTGGTCTCGCTCCGCGCGGCTTGTCGGTGATCGAAACGGTCACGTCCAATTCGCGCGGAGCCTGGCGGGCTGAACTCCGCGTCCCGTGCGCCTGATCATCCAGCGTGCCGCCGGGGAGGGATTTCCTCGTCCATGGCGGCAGCGATGCGGGCATCGAGCCGTGGTGTCACCGGTTGGACCGCACGCAGCTCTCGACGGTGACGAAACGTGTGCGGGTCAACCGCTGTCAGTATCCCACACGTCCACGGTGCCCCGACCGACGCCGCACCGTGCGGGCGAACGAAACCGGCTCAGGTCCCCGATCGGATCGGGCAACCTGAGCCGGGGCTGCGGAAATGGGGCGGTCAGGCTCGAGCGAGCCGCGGGAACCAGAGCGCGATCTCCCGCTCGGCGGACTCGACCGAATCGGATCCGTGCACGAGATTCTGCTGACCGTCGAGGGCGTGGTCGCCGCGGATCGTGCCGGGAGCGGCCTTCTCGACGGGATCGGTGCCACCCGCGATCTGGCGGAACGCGGCGATCGCCCGGTGTCCCTCGACGACGGCCGCGACCAGCGGGCCGGAGGTGATGAACTCGAGCAGACCCGGGTAGAACGGCCGCTCGACATGCTCGGCGTAGTGCTTGCCCGCCACATCCGCGTCTGCGGTGCGCATCTCCAGCGCGGCGACGGACAGACCCTTGCGTTCGACGCGCGCGAGAATGTCGCCGATCAGGTTGCGGGCAACGCCATCGGGCTTGATCAGTACCAGGGTGCGCTCAGTCACGAAAGGACAGAATAGTGGGTCAGTCCCGCTGCCCTGCCAGCAGTCCCCGCTCGATCCGCGCCTCGATGTCCTTGCGCAGGTACAGCAGGTACGCCCACACCGCGGCGAAGATCAGACCCATCACGCCGATCGCCGGGTGAATGAACCAGCCCGCGATCAGGCCGACCTGCAGGCCGAGGTCCAGACGCAAACCCCAGCGCCGGGACTGCACCCCGCACGCGAGGATCATCAGGACGCCGAGCACGGTGAGGTACACGACCGCTCCGGTGCTGATGCCGGTGCCGAGCTTCGCGACCGCGGGGATCCCGAGGAAGACCACGATTGCCTCGAGGATCAGGGTGCCGGAGCAGACCCCGCGGAATCCCTTCCACGGGTCGGTGGTCGGGGGATTGAACTGGGCAGGTTGATCGGGGGTGCTCACGCCGGGTCCTTTCCGAACAGGGTGCGGGCCTCGCCCGCGGTGACGACGGATCCGGTGACGACGACACCGGCGCCGGAGATGGCCTCGCCGGGTTCGGCGACCTCCTCGGCAAGCCCGATCGCCGTTTCGATCGCATCCGGCAGGGTCGGGGCAACGACCACCCGCTCGTCCCCGAACCGGGCGACCGCCAGGTCGGCGAGGTGCTCGACGTCCATCGCACGAGGGGAACCGTTGCGGGTGACCACAATCTCGTCGAAGACCGGTTCCAGCGCGGTGAGGATGCCGTCGGCGTCCTTATCCCCCAATACCGCGACGACGCCGACGAGTTTGCGGAAGTCGAACTCGGCCGACAGCGCCGACGCGAGGGCGCGGGCCCCGTCCGGATTGTGCGCGGCATCGAGAAAGACGGTCGGCGCGTTGCGGACCCGCTCAAGCCTGCCCGGGTTCGTCAGCGACGCAAAGGCTTCCCGGATCGCGTCGGCGTCGAGCTGCCGGTCGGGACCCGCCCCGAAGAACGCCTCGACCGCGGCGAGGGCGAGCGCGGCGTTGCGGGCCTGATGTTCGCCGTGCATCGGCAGGAAGATGTCGGTGTACACCCCGCCAAGCCCCTGCAGTTCGAGTTGCTGCCCGCCGACCGCGATCTGCCGCGCAAGGACGGTGAACTCCGATCCCTCGCGGGCGACGGCGGCGTCCGCCTCCACCGCGCGGCGCAGCAGCACGTCCATCACCTCGGGTTCCTGCTGCGCGAGGATCGCGACGGTGTCCCGCGGCACCAGCGAGTCCGGCGCCTTCTTGATGATCCCGGCCTTCTCGGCGGCGATGCCGGCCAGGTCGGTGCCCAGATAGTCGGCGTGGTCGAGGCTGATCGGGGTGATCACCGCGACCTGGCCGTCGACGACATTCGTTGCGTCCCAGCGGCCCCCGAGCCCCACCTCGATGACCCCGACGTCGACGGGCGCCTCCGCGAACGCGGCGAACGCCATCGCGGTGAGCACCTCGAACTTGCTCATCGCCGGACCCCCGGCTGCCCGCGACTGGGTGTCGACCATCTCGATGTACGGCGCGAGCTCGCGGTAGGTGTCGACGTAGGTGCGCGGCGAGACCGGCGCGCCGTCGATGCTGATCCGCTCGGTCGCCAGCTGCAGGTGCGGGCTGGTGGTGCGGCCGACACGGCGGTGCAGCCGAGTGAGCAGGGCGTCGATCATCCGGGTCACCGACGTCTTGCCGTTGGTGCCCGCGACGTGGATCGCCGGGTACGCCTGCTGCGGGGACCCGAGCAGATCCATCAGCGCGGCGATCCGGGTCAGCGACGGCTCGATCTTCGTTTCGGGCCAACGCTGGTCGAGCTCGGCCTCGACCAGCGCCAGTTCCGCGAGATCCACCGGGGACGGGGTCCCCTGCTCGTCGCTCACGCCCGACCCAACTCCTCGAGCCGCGCGGTGATGCGGGTGATCTCCTCCTGCGCCACCTGCTGACGTCCCTTGATCTTGTCGACGACCGCGTCCGGGGCCTTCGCGAGGAAGGCCTCGTTGCCGAGCTTCGCCGCGGTCCCGGCGAGCTCCTTCTCGGCCGCCGCGAGGTCCTTCTCGAGCCGCTTGCGTTCGGCGCCGAGGTCGACGGCACCGGAGGTATCGAGTTCGACGGTGACGGTGGCGCGGCTCAGCCGCACCTCGACCGACGCGGTCGCGGCGAAGCCGTCCGACGGCTCGGTGAGCTTCGCGAGCGACGACACCGACGCGAGCTGGTCCTCGATGTCGGCGTCCGCGGCTCCGGACAGCCGGGCCGCGACCTTCTGCGACGGCTTGAGTCCCTGGTCGCTGCGGAACCGGCGGATCTCGGTGACGAGCTTCTGCAGGTCGGCGATCCGGCGGGCGGAATCCGCGTCGGTCGGGGTGCCGGTCGCGGCGGGCCAGGACGCGACGACGACCGACTCGCCGCCGGTGAGCACCTTCCACAGCGTCTCGGTGACGAACGGAATCACCGGGTGCAGCATCCGCAGCAGCGTGTCGAGGACGTTGCCGAGCACGGCCTTGGTGCCGTCTGCGTGCGCAGAACCGTCCGCGACCTGCACCTTCGCGAGTTCGAGGTACCAGTCGCACACCTCGTCCCACGCGAAGTGGTACAGCGCCTCGCAGGCCTTGGAGAACTCGAACTTGTCGAACGCCTCGTCGACCTCGGCGCGGACCTGCTCGAGCCGGTCCAGGATCCAGCGGTCGGCGTCGGTGAGCTGCTCGCGGGCGGGCAAGTCGGCGACGACCGCGCCGTTCATCAGCGCGAACTTGGTGGCGTTGAACAGCTTGTTCGCGAAGTTGCGGGACGACTGCGCATGGTCCTCACCGACCGCGAGGTCGCTGCCCGGGTTGGCGCCGCGGGCCAGCGTGAAACGCAGCGCGTCCGCGCCGAACCGGTCCACCCAGTCCAGCGGGTCGATGCCGTTGCCGCGGGACTTCGACATCTTCTTGCCGAACTGGTCACGCACCAGGCCGTGCAGGAACAGGTCGGTGAACGGAACCTTGCCGCCTTGGACTGCATCGTCACCGGAGACGTAGGTGCCGAACATCATCATCCGGGCCACCCAGAAGAACAGGATGTCGTAGCCGGTGACGAGAACGCTGGTGGGATAGAACTTCTCGAGCTCGGGGGTCTGCTCCGGCCAGCCCATCGTGGAGAACGGCCACAGCCCGGACGAGAACCAGGTGTCGAGGACGTCCGGATCCTGCTCCCACCCGGCGGGGGCGGTCTCGTCGGGGCCGAAGCACGCCACCTCGCCGTCCGGGCCGTACCAGATCGGGATCCGGTGGCCCCACCACAACTGCCGGGAGATGCACCAGTCGTGCATGTTGTCGACCCACGCGAACCAGCGCGGCTCCTGACTGGCCGGGTGGATGGTGGTCGCGCCGTCGCGGACGGCATCGCCTGCGGCCTTCGCGAGCGCGTCCACCTTGACCCACCACTGCATCGACAGGCGGGGTTCGATGGTCTCGCCGGAGCGCTCGGAGTGCCCGACGCTGTGCAGGTACGGACGCTTCTCGGCGACGACGCGGCCCTGCTCGGCGAGGGCCTCGCGCACCTTGACGCGCGCCTCGAACCGGTCCATGCCGTCGAATTGCGTTCCGGTGTCCGCGATCCGACCCGCCTTGTCCATGATGGTCGGCATCGGCAGGTTGTGCCGCAGACCCATCTCGAAGTCGTTGGGATCGTGTGCGGGGGTGATCTTGACGGCGCCGGTGCCGAACTCGGGGTCGACGTAGTCGTCGGCGATGATCGGGATCGCGCGGCCGGTGAACGGGTGCTCAAGGGTGGTGCCGACGAGGTGCCGGTAGCGCTCGTCGTCGGGGTGCACGGCGACGGCGGTGTCGCCGAGCATCGTCTCGACGCGGGTGGTGGCGACGATGACGTGCGGCTCGGTGTCGTCGAGGGAGCCGTAGCGCAGCGAGACGAGTTCGCCCTCGACCTCCTCGAACTTGACCTCGATGTCGGAGATCGCGGTCTGCAGCACCGGCGACCAGTTGACGAGCCGCTCGGCGCGGTAGATCAGGCCGTCGTCGTACATCCGCTTGAAGATGGTCTGCACGGCGCGGGACAGGCCCTCGTCCATCGTGAAGCGGTCGCGGGACCAGTCGACGCCGTCCCCGATGCGACGCATCTGGCCCTGGATGGTGCCCCCGGATTCACCCTTCCAGTCCCACACCTTCTCGATGAAGGCCTCGCGGCCGAGGTCCTCCTTCTTGGTGCCCGCGGCGGCGAGCTGCTTCTCGACGATGGTCTGCGTCGCGATGCCCGCGTGGTCCATGCCGGGCAGCCACAGCACCTCGAAGCCCTGCATCCGCTTGCGGCGGGTCAGCGCATCCATCAGGGTGTGGTCGAGCGCGTGCCCCATGTGCAGGCTGCCGGTGACGTTCGGCGGCGGCAGCACGATGGAGTAGCCGGGCTTGTCGCTGGCGGCGTCGGCCTGGAAGTAGCCGGCCGCCACCCAGCCCTCGTACAACTGCTCCTCGACGGCGCTGGGGTCCCAGCTCTTCGGGAGGGCGTCTGCGGGGTTCTCGGGGTTCTGCGGCGCGGCACTGGTCACCTGCGCAATTCTAGAGAACGTCCCCTACCGTGGTTCCCGCCACATGGCCCACAGCGTGGGTCCGCCGTCGGGGATCACGATTTCCCGGGTCACCTCGAAGCCGAACCGCTGGTAGTACGGGACGTTCGACTCCTTGCTCGACTCCAGGTACGCGGGCGCGCGGTCGAGGTCGCACCGGTCGAGACGGGACCGCATCAGGGCCTGCCCGTGCCCGCCACCGCGGGCGGTCGGGTCGGTGCCGATGGTGCCGAGATACCAGTGCGGCCCGTCCGGGTGTGCGGCCTCCATCGTCGCGCCGACCGCGGCGGCGACCCCGGCCCGGCGCCCGAAGGCCCGCAGGATGGACGGGGCCATCACCAGTTGGGTCCACCGCGACTGCCGCCACCGATCGGGCGGATCCCACAGCGCCGCCCCGACGGCGCGGCCGTCGGCCGCGGCCACCTCAACGCCGCCGTGGGCCAGATGGTGGTGCCGGGTGAAGGCGGCGAACATCCGCGGCAGCCCGCGCCGCCGGTCCAGCGGGTCGGGCCACATCCACTGCATCACCGGGTCGTCATCGAACGCCCGACCGAGGACGCGGGCGAGTTCGGGAACGTCGGACCGGGTGGCGGGGTGCACGGTGGCCATGCCCGAGGCTATCCCGGAACCGGATCATTCGGTTGCCCCTACTCCGCCGATCGCAATGTCATTGCCTCTGCCTGCACCGACTGCCACCATGTCGCCATGGAGCCGCTGGAGATCACCGACCTGATCGCGGTTGCACCGGTGCGACGGGACGACGCCGCGACCCGGTTGCGGGCGTCGGGTCAGGAGCGGGCGGCCCGCCTGGTCGAGGCGCTTCCCGCGGTGGACGGCGTGCTCGATGCCGACCACTGCCGACGAGTGCTGCTCCGGATCCATGCCGAACTCCAACGGTTGGGCGAGGAGTTGCAGGTGCCGCGCCGGGTGGCCGACGAGATCAGGCTCATCACCCCGCGGCACACGGTGCGGCGGATCGTCGACGTCGGCTGCGGCACCGGGTACATCCTGCGCGGCCTCGCCCGTTCCGGCGCCCTCCCCGGTGTGGAACTGGTCGCCACCGACTTCAATGCCGACCTCGTCGACAGGGGACGCACGCTCGCCCGCCTCGACGACTGCGCCGTCCGCTTCGAGGTAGCCGACGCACTCGACCTGGCGACGGACGGCGTGCCGACCGTGGTGATCTCGACCGGCTTCCTGCACCACCTCGACCGCGCGCAGGTCCGCGAGTTCCTGGCCCGTCACGAGACCCCCACAATCGTCGGCTTCCTCCACTACGACCCGGAGCCAGGGTGGCTGACCAACCTGGGTTCCTGGGTCTTCCACCGCAGCCGGATGCGCGAACCCATCTCCCGGCACGACGGCAATCTGTCGATGCGGCGGGCGCACCCGACCGACTTCCTGCTGGGCGCTGCCACGGCGGCCGCGCCGTCGTTCGACGTCTCCTGCCGCGGTGGGCAGAGCCTGCACGGAGTGTGGCGCCCGCTGATCGGGGTGCGCGGGGCGGACGGGTGAACGTCGCGGCGCTGACGGTCCTGACGATCGCCCTGCTCGACGGCGCGTTCGCGGGCTATCGGGCGGCGCAGGGCCGGACGGGTCGACTCGCCACCCTGCGGCGCGACACCCTGGCGCAGGCGAGGGGTGTCGCGGTATGGGCGGCCCTGGCGGCTGGCCCCCTGGCGATCGGTCTGCTCGTTGTCCCGCGGGAGGTCCGCCGGACCGCGGCCGAGGCGCTGGCGGCGGCCCTGACACCGTTCGCCCTGGTCACACTCGTCGCCATCGCGACCTGGTGCGTCCTGCCGTGGCGGACCAGGTATCTGGCGATGGCGGTCGTGTTGGGGCCGATGACGTTGCTGCGCCCGGCGATCTGCGTGGCCGGCGCCGTTGCCGTGTGGATCGGGACCGGCGATCCGACCGCCACCGCCGCGACTGGCGTGGCCGGGGGTGCACAGCTACTGGTGGAACCTGCGGTGGGACACCTCTGGTACACCAAAAACCCGGTGGCCGGCAGGGGCACGGTCGGGGTGTGATGGCGGCATGCACGTGTACGAGTACGCCGCCCACGATGCGGTCGGCCTGGCCACACTGATCCGGCAATGGGACGTGACGGCGGCCGAGGTCGAGGCCGCGGCGCGGCGCGCGCTGGACGCGGTGAACCCGGACCTGAACGCGCTGACCCTGCCGGTGTTCGACCCGGCACCCGACGCCGACCCGTCGGGGCCGCTGGCCGGGGTGCCGATGGTCGTCAAGGACAGCGGCCCCGTCGTCCGGGGGATCCCGTTCACCCTTGGCAGCCGCGCCCTCCGCGGCGCCGTCGCTGGCTGCGATCTGGAGGTGATGCGCCGGTTCCGGGCCGCCGGGTTGGTCGCGCTCGGTCAGAGCACGGCACCGGAGCTGGGACTGAACTTCGCGACGGAATCCCGACGCTACGGGGCGACCCGCAACCCGTGGAACCTCGATCGCGGGGTCGGCGGGTCGAGCGGCGGGTCCGCGGCGTTGGTCGCGGCGGGCGCGGTGCCGATCGGGCACGGCAACGACGGCGCCGGGTCGCTGCGGGTCCCCGCGTCGTGCTGCGGGCTGGTCGGGCTCAAACCGAGCCGGGGCCGGGTGCCGGTCGGGCCGTCCGGTTCGAGCGGATCCTCGGGTGGTGGGGTGACCGGGGAGGTGGGGTTCGGCCAGGTGTACGAGTTCGGCCTGACCCGCACGGTCCGGGACTGCGCGGCCCTACTGGACGCGGTCAGCGGGCCGATCATCGGGGAGAAGTACGCCGCCGCTCCCCCGGCCGTGCCGTATCCGACGTCGCTGTCGACCGATCCCGGTCGGCTGCGGGTCGCGGTGTCCACCCTGGCCGGCGTGCCGGTCGACGCGCAGGTCGCGGACGCCGCAATCACCGCGGCGCGCGTCCTCGAGTGGATCGGGCACGACATCACCGAGGCAGCGCCCGCGGTATGCGAGGACGACGTCGTGGAGGCGTGCCTGCTCACCGCGTACTCGACGGGTGCGGCGATGCTGCGGGCCCCGATCCGACCGAATCCCGATCTGCTGGAGTCGGTGTCGCGGGTGGTTCTGCAGGAGGCCGCGGCCGCGCGGATGCCGGACGTCGCCGCCGCGATCGACGCCCAGGGCCGCGTCACCCGCGCGGTCGGGGACTTCTTCGCTCGCCACGATCTGCTGGTGACGCCAACGGTGGCACAGTTGCCGCCGCCGCACGGCACCCTCGACTACGACGCCGCGGGGCACACCGTCCGGTCGTGGATTCGGCGGATCCTCGAGTTCGGCCCGTTCACGGCCGCCTACAACGTGTCCGGCAATCCGGCGATCAGCCTGCCGCTGGCGCAGAGCCGGGAGGGGCTGCCGATCGGGGTGCAGCTCGTCGCCGCACCCGGCCGCGAGGACCTGCTACTTGCCGTCGCCGCCCAGCTTGAGCAGGCGGTGCCGTGGCGTGACCGGGTCCCGCCGCTGTCCGCGGACCGCTAGAGGTCAGCGCAGGCCGTGCCTGCGGGCGACGATCCGCTCGACCAGCCCGCGCGGCGCGATCCGGCGCAGCGCGAACACCATCGGGGCGTTGGAGCCGACGGCATACAGCGGTCGCGGCCGCTTGGCGTCGATCGCCGTCAGCACGGTCCGCGCGACCGTGTCCGCGCTGATCCCGGACCGTTCGTTGGCGTCGAGATGCTCGATCATCGTGCGGTAGTCGGCGGTGTACGGCGAGTCGTCGGCGAGATAGTGGGTGCGCCGTTCGCCGATGCCGGTGGCGATCGAGCCGGGCTCGACGGTGGTGATCGCGACCCCGAACGGGGACACCTCGCGGCGTGCGGCGGTCGCGAAGCCCTTGATCGCGGCCTTCGTCGCGACGTACGAGGATCGGTGTGCGAGTGGGAAACTCGCGAGCATCGACCCGACCATCACGACCCGGCCGGAGCGGCGGGCCCGCATGCCGGGCAGCAGCAGCTGGGTCAGCCGCACCGCGCCAAACACGTTGGTGCGGAACAGCCGTTCGATCGCGTCCATCGGCAGTTCCTCGAGCGGGCCGCTCTGGCTCTCCCCCGCATTGTTGACGAGAACGTCGACGGCGCCCGCCGCGGCGGCGCAGGCGGCGATGGACGCCTCGTCGGTGAGGTCGAGCGGCAGGTACCGGACGCCGGGGACTGGGTTCGTGATCGCATCCGGGTTGCGGCTGGTGCCGTACACCGTCCACCCGCGTCCGGCGAGGGCCCGCGCGACCGCCGCCCCGATCCCCGACGACGCGCCCGTCACCAGTGCCGTCCGTGCACCCGACCCGCCCATGCCGCACCCTCCCTCGACGTAATTCCTCGACGACCGTAGTGCACGACACGCGCACCGCGGGCGAGTCACGCCGCCGACGCCACGGACGCGGGAGCATGTGTCCGTGACATCGTGGATACAGGTGCTGGTGGCAATGGCCGAGGGTCCGACCGCACCGGTGCACGGTGTCGTCCGGGTTGTCGATCCGGGGTCCTGCAGCAGCGCAACGACGAGGCCGGGCTCGCCGGGCTGCAGCAGGTGCTGCACCCCGGCGAGTGCCCCCGCCGGTGACTACTGCTTCGGGATCGCCGGATGTCCCTCGGACGCCTGCACCACGACGAACCCGCTGCCGGTGAGCCCGAGCTGGTACGCCTCCCCCGACCCGCGTCCCACGACGGCGCCGAGCTTCGCGGTCTTGCGGATGGTGGACTGCAGCCCGGTCGACCACATCACCGCGCTCTGCATGTCGACGTGGGTCGGCACGTCGACGTTCAGCACCACCGGGGTGCCGTAGGCGGTGATCGCGAGGACCCCGTGACCGCTGAACGTGGTGTTGAACAGTCCGCCGCTGAGCATCGACGCGCCCTCGACACGGTTGATGTCCCAGCCGAGGGTGGACTCGAACGCGAGGACGTTGCCGCCGTTGACGGTCACCGACTCGCCCTCGAGTTCGAACAGGAAGATCTCGTCGGCGTCGGCCGCGAGAAACACGTCGCCGCTGCCGGACACCTGCATCAGCGACATGCCCTCGCCGGTGAGTGCCTTCTTGAAGAACTTCCCGATGCCGCCGCTGCCCTGGTACGCGAAGTCCACCTCACCCTGGTAGGCCACCATCGACCCCTGCCTGGCCAGGAAGTGCCCGCCGGTGCCCCGCAGGTCCACCTTGAGCATCCGCTTGTTCTGCAGCATGAATGTGCCTGGCGTCCCGCTGCGTTCGGTGTTGGTGAACAGATCGCTGCGCACAAGGGTCCTTCCGTTCGGGTGGTCAGCCGCCGAGCAGCGGAGCGATGCGCGGCGGAATGTCGTTCAGAGCGTAGGGCAGCGACAGCACCGTGCTCCACGTCATCGCCTCGGCGGCCGCGTCGTCGAGGATGATGACGCGGCCCCCCTCGACGACGGGCAGGCCCGCGTAGACGGGTGTCGCCGCGAGCTCGGCGCGGAGCTTGTCGCCGAAGCCGCCGCCGGCATACCAGACGAGCAGGTCCGTGTCGGCGAGGGTCAACTGTTCGGTACTGATCGGGGCGAAGTTGGTGCCGGTGATCTGCTGGGTGACAGGAGGATTCACGAAACCGAGTTCGGTGAAGAACCGCACCTTCGGGTCCTCGGGGCCGTAGACCCCGAACTGGCCGGGCCCCTTCAGCGCACCGACGATCACCGTCCTGCCCGCAAACTCCGGGTGCGCGGCCGCGACGTCGGTGAACTGCTGCTGCACGGCGTTGACGAGGTCGTCGGCCTGCGCCGACCTGCCGAGGGCCTTGCCGATGGTCCGGGTTTGGATCTGCCAAGGCACCCCGAAGTCGGCGAACTCCGCAGGCTGCCCGACGGTCGGTGCGAGGGCGGACAGCGTGTCGTGCTCGTTCTGTGTCAGCCCGGAATAGGTGCCGAGGACCAGGTCCGGGTCGGTGGCCGCCACCGCCTCGATGTCCAGCCCGGTGCCCGCGGTGCCGATCACGGCCGGGTGCGCGCCGCCGAGGCGGTCATGCGCCCACGGCCAGGTGGCGTCGGGCTGGTTGCCGTACCAGTCGAACACCCCGACCGGGACGACCCCGAGCGCAAGGATCGCGTCGTGGTCGTTGTAGCCGACGCTGACCACCCGCCGCGGGTCATCGCCGACGACCACCCGGCCATACTTGTCGCCGAGGGTGGCGCCCGTCGAGCCACTCGGCTGGGCGTCTCCGCTGCCGCATCCGGTGGCGACGGCCAGCGCGACGCCGGAGGCCCCGATCAGGAACCCGCGACGGGTCAGACGATCCATGTTCTCCACCCTCATGCTCACGGAAAGAAGGTGAGGCTATCCCAATTTGCGACACCCGTGTGCGGTGTTGCCTATCGGTCCGCTCCCGATCGCGCCACTATGGACACATGACTCGCAAAGCCCCGGCACAGGACATCGACGAATCCCAGGTCGCGGTCAGCCCCCCGAAGGACCACGCCGCGGGGGTCAAGGCCGTCGTGGTGTCCATGGAGCGAGCCGTCGAGCAGATGGGGGTGGCGCGCACCGCCCAGACGTTGACCCGGCTGAACCAGCGGCACGGCTTCGACTGCCCCGGCTGCGCGTGGCCGGAGACGCCCGGGCACCGCAAGCCAGCCGAGTTCTGCGAGAACGGTGCGAAGGCGGTCGCGGAGGAGGCGACGCTGCGGACCGTCACCCCGGAGTTCTTCGCCGCGCACCCGCTGGCCGAACTAGCGGAGAAGACCGACTACTGGCTGGGTCAACAGGGCCGGATCACCCATCCGATGGTGCTGCGGGAGGGGGCGAGCCACTACACCCCGATCGACTGGGACGAGGCCTACCGGCTGATCGCCGACACGTTGACCTCGCTCGCCACGCCGGATGAGGCCGTCTTCTACACCTCGGGCCGCACCAGCAACGAGGCCGCGTTCCTGTACCAGTTGATGATCCGCAGCTTCGGCACCAACAACATGCCGGACTGCTCGAACATGTGCCACGAGTCGTCGGGCAGTGCGCTGACCGAGTCGATCGGCATCGGCAAGGGCTCGGTGACCGTCCCCGACCTCGAGTACGCGGACCTGATCCTGATCGCGGGCCAGAACCCGGGCACCAATCATCCGCGCATGCTGTCGACGCTGGAAGCGGCAAAGGGCAACGGCGCGAAGATCATCGCGATCAACCCACTGCCCGAGGCCGGACTGCTGGGGTTCAAGGATCCGCAGAAGGTCGGCGGCGTGATCGGCAAGGGCGTCGAGATCGCGGACGAGTTCCTGCAGATCCGACTCGGTGGCGACATGGCGCTATTCCGCGGATTGGCGCGGCTGCTGTTCGAGGCGGACGACGCCGCGCCGGGCACGGTCCTGGATCGGGACTTCATAGCCGAGCACTGCGCGGGATTCGAGGAGTACGAGCGAGCGGCCCGCACCGTCGATCTCGACACCGTCCTCGACGCGACCGGACTGACCAGCACCCAGCTGCGGAACACGGCGGACGCGTTGATCCGGTCCCGGCGGACGATCGCGTGCTGGGCGATGGGGCTGACCCAGCAGACGCACGGCGTCGCAACGATCCAGGAGATCACGAACCTGCTGCTGATGCGCGGCATGATGGGCAAGCCGGGCGCCGGTGTCTGCCCGGTCCGCGGGCACTCGAACGTGCAGGGCGACCGGACGATGGGCATCTGGGAGCGGATGCCCGACAGCTTCCTCGACGCGCTCGACCGCGAGTTCGGCATCACCAGCCCCCGCAAGCACGGCCTCGACACCGTCGACGCGATCCGCGCGATGCGGGACGACCACGCCCGGGTGTTCATGGCGATGGGCGGCAACTTCCTTCGCGCCACCCCGGACACGGCCGCCACCGAGGATGCGCTGCGCCGCTGCCGATTGACGGTGCAGGTGTCCACGAAGCTGAACCGCTCGCACGTGGTCACCGGCGCCACCGCGCTGATCCTGCCGACCCTGGGCCGCACCGACAAGGACATCCAGGCAGGCGGCAAACAGCTGGTGTCCGTAGAGGATTCGATGTCGATGGTGCATCTGTCCCGCGGCAGCCTGACGCCGGTCAGCGAGCACCTGCGCAGCGAGGTGGCGATCATCTGCGACCTGGCACGCGAACTGCTCGGCGCCGAACACAGCGTGCCCTGGCTGGCGCTGTCCGCCGACTACGACCGGATCCGGGACGCCATCTCCCGGGTGGTGCCCGGGTGCGAGAACTACAACGAGCGGGTCCGCCGCCCGGACGGCTTCCAGCTGCCGCATCCGCCGCGGGATCGGCGCGAGTTCCCCACCACCACCGGGAAGGCGAACTTCGTCACCGGCGAGCTGCAGTGGGTGCCGACACCCCCCGGCCGGCTGATCCTGCAGACGCTGCGCAGCCACGACCAGTACAACACCACGATCTACGGCCTCGACGACCGGTATCGCGGCGTCAAGGGTGGGCGCCGGGTGATCTTCGTGTCCGCCGCGGACCTGGTCGAGTTGGGGCTGATCGACGGATCCCGGGTGGACATCGTCTCGGAGTGGACGGCAGCCGACGGCACCGTCGAGGAGCGGCGGGTGTCGGACTTCCGGGTGGTCGAGTACTCCACACCGAAGGGCAACGCCGCCGCCTACTACCCGGAGACCAATCCGCTGATCCCGCTCGATCACGTTGCCGCCAAGTCGAACACGCCGGTCTCGAAGGCCGTGGTGGTGCGGTTGGAGCCGGTCGGCTGATGGGTCGGGTCACCGCGAGGCGGCCGGTGCTGCGGATCGGACCGTCCGGCACCGTCCGGCGCCCGGACAGCCTCGCCGTCGAGGAGCCCCTGGAGATCCGGATGGGCGGCCGATCGCTGACCGTCACCATGCGCACCCCCGGACACGACGTCGACCTGGTGCATGGATTCCTGCTCGGCGAGGGGATCATTCGGTCCGCCGACGACGTCACGGTGATCCGGTACTGCGACGGGGTCGACTCCGACGGCGCGAATACGTACAACGTCCTCGACGTCGCACTGGCCGCCGGAGCGCCGGAACCTGTTGTTGCCCAGCGAAACTTCCTGAGCACCTCGGCCTGCGGGGTGTGCGGGAAGGCGTCGCTCGATGCGGTCCGGGTGCGGGCGCCGTACGACCTCACCGCGTCGACGCTGACGGTGCCCGCGACGGTGCTCGCCACCCTCCCGGACACGATGCGCGCCCGGCAGCGGGTGTTCGACTCCACCGGCGGCCTGCACGCGGCCGGGCTGTTCACCGCCGACGGCGCCCTGCTCGCGCTGCGGGAGGATGTTGGCCGACACAATGCCGTCGACAAGGTCCTCGGCTGGGCAGTCACCGAGGGTCGGGTGCCGCTGTCGGGGACGATCCTCGCGGTCAGCGGCCGCGCCTCGTTCGAGCTGGTGCAGAAGGCCGTGGTGGCCGGGGTACCGATGCTCGCCGCGGTCTCCGCGCCGTCGTCCCTGGCGGTCGACCTCGCCGCCGAGTCCGGTCTCACGCTGGTGGGGTTCCTCCGCGGCGAGACAATGAACGTCTACGCCGGGGCGCAGCGGATCGCCGTGCCGTAGGGCGCCCCGCCGGTCACCGAACGGGCGGTTGCCGGACCATCGCCCAAGAGGCGTGTCCAGTAACCGCCCGTTCGACGCGATCACATGGTCAATTCCAGCTGGGCGTCCAGGTCGTCGTCGGACGACGGGATCGCCTTCGGCCCGAGTCCGTTCGCGGACATAAAGGCGATCAGCCGCTCAAGCAGCTCGTGACCATTCCGCAACTGCGTCAGCCGCGACGACTTCTCGTCCGAGAAGGGCTCCAGCCTGCGGATCTCGGCGTTGATCTGGTTGTCCCGGTCCGTGATGCGGACCCACAGCGCCTCGTCGTGCGGGAGATTCAGCTGCGTCAGCGCGTACTCGGCTGCGACCTGCGCGACCAGGGTCCGCGGATCGTCCTCCGCCTGGTTCGTCGAGCCAACCGTCGCCGCCACCGTCGCCATCATGGCACCGGTGGATGCCAACCCCCCGACTGCCGCAATCCCGCCCACCATGCCGCCCGGGCCGAAACCGGCGAGCGCTCCAACGATCGCCGCACCGCCCGCGACTCCGACCGGAGCGGCCACCATCAGGCCGATCGGGGCGGCGGCCACGAGTGCGAGTCCCGCCGCCGCGATAAGCCACCGACTCTTGGTCGCAT
The DNA here is from genome assembly GCF_042719255.1 of Rhodococcus sp. NPDC058532. Classification (NCBI taxonomy): domain Bacteria; kingdom Bacillati; phylum Actinomycetota; class Actinomycetes; order Mycobacteriales; family Nocardiaceae; genus Rhodococcus; species Rhodococcus sp. NPDC058532. The sequence continues at coordinate 103,751 of NZ_JBHXNU010000003.1, read as the reverse complement.
CGGCGAACTTGTTTCGGAGGCTCTTCGGTTCCAGTGCACTGCGCCGAACCTCGACAATCGCTTTCCGCACGACGACACCGAAGTGACTGTTCAGTCCGAGGTCCATGGCAATGTTCGGCAGCGCATCGAGCGGCGCGTCACCGCAATCAATTTCGTACGGTGCCGTGCTGTTCGCCGTTGCAAGCACGGCCATGTGCCGCACGGACTCGGCCTCGGACCACCGCAGCGGAATGGACGGCATCCGCCCCTCGGCCAGGGTCAGCCATTCCGCGGGCACCGGACGGCGGTCCTCGATCATCTGGCGGGCCACCGCGACGTCAGCATCGCGAAGAAGCTGGGCCGCATCGCCGAATCGCTGCTTGACCTCTGGGTCGGCGATCTTCAGCGCCACCTGACGGTTGAACTGCATTACCAGCAGTCGTAGCGCGTCGCCGTCACCGAGATGAGCGGCTACCGCCGAATCGCCACGGTAGGTCGGGTCGGGCGTTGGCCACACGGCCTGGCCGATCAATCCTGCGATCGATTCGTGCCGAAGGTATCTCACACTGTCATGGGCGCCCGCCGCGACGACCTTGGCCGGGCCGAGATCGTCGAGACGGACCAGGAAGTCCTGCGCGGCGGGGAAGAGCCAGGCGAGGCCGCGCCCCATCGTGACCGGATCCCAGGGGCAGAAGAAGTTTGACCAGTCATCGACGCGCGAGTACGGGAACTTCTTGAGGAGCCGCTCGGCACCCTTGTGCAATGCCCTGGAATGCGCGGGACTACCGATCGTGACGAAGCGCCGCACGTGAACACGATCCGGCAAATGATCGAGAAGGTCGAGCGCGATCACACTGCCGAGGCTGTGCGCGACGAGCACCACGTCACCATGCAGTCCGTCGAGGTCCTTGAGGATCCGCGTCATAACGGCGCCGCGGACACCGTCGCGCTCCACGTAGTTCTGAACGGCCTTCAATGGACCCGGGGCGACCTTGACAACGCCAGCGGCTCCGCCCTTCGCCACCGGGTCGGCCACCTTGCCGAACCCGTATGTACCCATCGTCGGATCCTTCTGCAGCTGCCGCTGAATCCAGGCCTGACGCTGCTCGTAGCGACGGCGACACTGACTGTCGTCCTTCGACTTATAGGTGACCCCGGGCAGCGACTCGTTGCTGCCCTTGTCCATCAGCAGGTCGTCGTACCTCGGCGCCACCACATCGCCGTGGTCGAGCGAGCCGAATCCACGGTGGTACAGCCCGGTGTTCAGTGCCGTCAGCCATGCCCGGTCCGGGTCACCGTCACCGACGCCGTGGAGAAAAACAACCTTCGGTGTGGACATCGTGTTCCCTTCGAGCTGATCCAGAGCCGCTGCTGCACGCGGATTCTGACACAGGAGCGCCCCCCTCCGGCCAGGTAACGCAGCGCTGTCGTTCGAACGGTCCACCCCACACAGACCCGGCCCGCCAAAACTCAGGTGCACAGGGGTTGCCCTGCACGCACAGGGCCAATCGACACAGAAGACGGGTGTGCACGGTCGATTACCCGTGTGCGCACCCCACCTGACGATCTGCGACACTCGGGGCGTGACTCAACCGGGCTACGACGCGCTCGCCGATCTGTACTCCGAAACGTTTCCGTCCGCCTATCAGACGGCCCTCGAGCGGCACACGATCGCGGCCTTCGCCGAACTCGTCGGCGACGGGCCCGCGGAGGGTGTCGTGGTGGATGTGGGGTGCGGACTCGGTGGCATCACCGCCGACCTCACCGCACGCGGTCTCGAGGTGATCGGCGTCGACCCGAGCCGCGGCATGCTCGACATTGCCCGCCGCGACCACCCGCACCTCGAGTTCGCCTGCGACGACGCGTTACTCGGATCGGTGGACTTCGGCGGCAGGCCGGTCCGCGCGATTCTCGCACGGTACAGCCTGATTCACGTCCCACCGGCGGACATTCCGGCGGTGCTGGCTCGATGGGCCGCACTGACGGGTCCCGGCGCACTCGTCGCGGTCGCCGGTCAGAGCACCGATACTCCGGGCGAGATCGTCGAGTTCGATCACGTCGTCCGCCGGGCCTGGCGGTGGCACCCGGATGCGCTGGCCCGGGCACTGGCCGACGCGGGCTTCGACGAGGAGTGGCGGATGACGAGCCGACCGGATGTGCTGCACCGGTTCCCGGACGTCCACCTCGTCGCCCGCCGCCGCCCGTAACCACCCCGGACGGCGGCGGACCGGGTCAGTTGCCGCGCCGGATCCACTCCTCCAGGTGCGGCGACTCGGCGCCGAGGGTCGTGCCGTCCCCGTGCCCGGTGTGCACCCGCGTCTCCGGCGGCAGCGCGAACAGCCTGTCGCGGATCGACCCGATGATCGTCGGGAAATCCGAGTACGAGCGCCCCGTCGCACCGGGACCGCCCGCGAACAGGGTGTCGCCGGTGAACAACTCCCCCGCCTCCGGCAGGTACAGGCACGTCGACCCCGGCGAGTGACCGGGCGTCGCGATGGCCTGGATGTCGGTGCCCGCCACCGTGATCCGCTGGCTGCCCTCCAGCGTCCCGTGCGCGACGCCGGGGTGCGTCATCTCCCACAGCATGTTGTCGGCGGGGCTCAGGAGGATCGGTGCGTCCAGCCGCTCGGACAGTTCGGGGGCGACGGTGATGTGATCGTTGTGCCCGTGTGTACACACGATCGCGACGACCTTCCGGCCCGCGACCGCATCGACGATCGGCTGGGCGGTGTGCGCGGCGTCCACGATCACGACCTCGGAGTCGTCCCCGATCAGCCAGATGTTGTTGTCCACATCCCAGCTGCCGCCGTCGAGTTCGAACGTCCCCGACGTGACGACGCGGTCCACCCGGAACCCGTTCCCCGTCGCTACGCTGGCCTCGCGCGTCACAGCACGACCACCGAACGCAGCACCTCACCGCGGTGCATCGACTCGAACGCCGCCTCGACCTCGTCGAGCGCGATCCGTTCGGTGACGAACTTCTCCAGCGGCAGTCGTCCCTGCCGGTACAGGTCGACGAGCATCGGGAAGTCCCGCTCGGGCAGGCAGTCGCCGTACCACGACGACTTCAGCGCGCCGCCGCGGGAGAAGAAGTCCACCAGCGGCATCTCCAGGGTCATGTCCGGGGTCGGGACCCCGACGAGAACCACGGTGCCTGCCAGGTCCCGCGCGTAGAACGCCTGCTTCCACGTCTCCGGGCGGCCGACGGCGTCGATGACCACGTCCGCACCGAATCCGCCGGTGAGGTCCTGCACGGCCTCGACGACGTCGAACTCGGTCGCGTTCAGCGTGTGGGTGGCGCCGAGGTCCCGCGCCCACTCCAGCTTCTTGGCGTCGCGGTCGATCGCGATGATCGTGTTCGCGCCCGCGAGCCGCGCGCCCATGATCGCGGCGTCACCGACGCCGCCGCAGCCGATGACGGCGACCGAGTCGCCGCGGCCGACATTGCCGGTGTTCATCGCCGCGCCCATGCCCGCCATGACGCCGCAGCCGAGGAGGCCAACGACGGCGGGGTCGGCGGCGGGATCCACCTTGGTGCACTGGCCTGCGTGCACGAGCGTCTTGTCGGCGAAGGCACCGATCCCCAACGCCGGGGTCAGCTCGGTGCCGTCCTCGAGGGTCATCTTCTGCGTCGCGTTGAACGTGTCGAAGCAATACTGCGGGCGGCCCCGCTTGCAGGCACGGCACTGCCCGCACACGGCCCGCCAGTTCAGCACGACGAAGTCGCCGACGGCGACGGAATCGACACCCTCGCCCACGCTTTCGACGACACCCGCCGCCTCGTGGCCGAGCAGGAACGGGTACTCGTCGTTGATGCCGCCGTCCCGGTAGGTGAGGTCGGTGTGGCAGACGCCGCATGCGGCGACGGCGACGACGACCTCGCCGGGGCCGGGGTCGGGGACGGTGATCGGGACGATCTCCACCGGGGCGCCCTTCGAGCGCGCGATCACACCTCGTACCTGCTGCGGCATTTGCCTGATCTCCTCACATGTCCGGCGGGCGCACCGTTGCGATACCCGCGCTGTCGACCGTAACCCCGACGCGCGGGATGGACGAGCAGAGCACGGCGCCCCCACCGGTCGGTGGGGGCGCCGTGGTCCGCTGAAGCTGCTACGCCGACTTGTCGCGGCGCTCGCGGTCCGGCTTGCGCGGCACGATCGTCGGCAGCACGTTGTCGTTGACGGTCTCCCCCGTCACGACCACCTTGGCGACGTCGTCGCGGCTCGGGATGTCGTACATCACCGGCAGCAGAACCTCTTCCATGATGGCGCGCAGGCCGCGGGCGCCGGTGCCGCGCAGGATCGCCTGGTCGGCGACCGCCTCGAGCGCGTCCGTGGTGAACTCGAGTTCCACCCCGTCCATCTCGAACAACCGGGTGTACTGCTTGACTAGGGCGTTCTTCGGCTCCGAGAGAATCTGGACCAGGGACTCCTTGTCCAGGTTCGTCACCGACGCAACCATCGGGAGGCGCCCGATGAACTCGGGGATCAGCCCGAACTTGATCAGATCCTCCGGCATGACCTCGGCGAAGTGGTCCTGGGTGTCGATTTCCGCCTTCGACCGGACCTCCGCACCGAACCCGAGCCCGCGCTTGCCGACCCGGTCGGCGACGATCTTCTCCAGGCCGGCGAACGCACCGGCGACGATGAACAGCACGTTGGTGGTGTCGATCTGGATGAACTCCTGGTGCGGATGCTTGCGCCCGCCCTGCGGCGGCACGCTCGCCTGCGTGCCCTCCAGGATCTTCAGCAGCGCCTGCTGCACGCCCTCACCGGACACGTCGCGGGTGATCGACGGGTTCTCCGACTTGCGGGCGATCTTGTCGACCTCGTCGATGTAGATGATGCCGGTCTCGGCGCGCTTGACGTCGTAGTCGGCGGCCTGGATCAGCTTGAGCAGGATGTTCTCGACATCCTCGCCGACGTACCCGGCCTCGGTGAGCGCCGTCGCGTCGGCGATCGCGAACGGCACGTTGAGCATCTTCGCGAGGGTCTGCGCCAGGTAGGTCTTGCCGCAGCCCGTCGGGCCGAGCATCAGGATGTTCGACTTCGCCAGTTCGACGGTCTCACCGCGCACGTCCCGGCCCTTGTCGCCGGCCTGGATGCGCTTGTAGTGGTTGTAGACCGCGACCGCGAGGGTCCGCTTGGCCGCGTCCTGGCCGATCACGTAGTTCTCGAGGAAGTCGCGGATCTCGGCCGGCTTCGGCAGCTCGTCGAGCTTGACGTCGCTGGACTCGGCGAGCTCTTCCTCGATGATCTCGTTGCACAGGTCGATGCACTCGTCGCAGATGTAGACGCCGGGGCCCGCGATGAGCTTCTTCACCTGCTTCTGACTCTTACCGCAGAACGAGCATTTCAGCAGGTCTCCGCCGTCACCGATGCGTGCCATCTCGTCAGGTCCTACTTCCTTCTCAGCTGCACTCGCTACGGGTGCTGACCGTTCCGGTCCGGCCGGTTGGGTTGCTGTTGGGCCGATGTCGCATGGGCCGCGCCCGACGGGCGTAACCCCTGACTGTGACCGTACCCGCCCAGCCGGAACGGGGTCGACTTGTTGACCGTGTTTCGCGCCGACCCGCCCGGACCGTTACAGGTCGGGCGGGTCGACACCCAGACGTCACAAGCGCACGGGGCGCGTCACTTCTGCGCGGAGAGCTTCCGGTACTCGAGGACGTTGTCGATGATCCCGTAGTCCTTGGCCTCCTCGGCCGTCAGGATCTTGTCCCGGTCGGTGTCCTTGCGGATCACCTGCGGATCCTTGCCGGTGTGCCGACCGAGGGTCTCTTCCATCAGCCTGCGCATCCGCTCGATCTCGGCGGCCTGGATCTCCAGGTCGGAGACCTGCCCCTGGATGCCGCCGGTCGCGGGCTGATGGATCAGCACCCGCGCGTTCGGCAGCGCGAGACGCTTGCCCGGGGTGCCCGCCGCGAGCAGCACGGCGGCCGCCGACGCCGCCTGCCCGAGGCACACGGTCGTGATGTCGGCACGCACGTACTGCATGGTGTCGTAGATCGCCATCAGCGCGGTGAACGAGCCGCCGGGCGAGTTGATGTACATCGTGATGTCGCGGTCGGGGTCCTGCGACTCCAGCACCAGCAGCTGCGCCATCAGGTCGTTCGCGGAGACGTCGTCGACCTGGTTGCCCAGGAAGATGATTCGCTCCTCGAACAGCTTGTTGTACGGGTCGGAGGTCTTGACGCCGTAGCTGGTCTGCTCGGTGAACTGCGGCAGGATGTAGCGGGCCGACGGTCCGGCCGGGGCGGTGCCCGAGAGCGCGCGCGGGGTGTAGAGGTTGGTCATCTGCTTCTCCAGGAAGGTAGGGGGCGTCGGGGCGGACGTGCCGTGCTGCCTAGTTGTTTCCGGTGCCGCCGGCCTGCCGCGCGCGGGAGATGACGTGGTCGACGAAGCCGTACTCGAGGGCCTGGGTCGCGGTGAACCAGCGGTCGCGATCCGAGTCGATCGTGATCTGCTCGACGGTCTGACCGGTGTGCTCGGCGATCAGCTCGGCCATCTCACGCTTGGTCTGCGCGAACTGCTCGGCCATGATCGCGATGTCGGCGGCGGTGCCACCGATGCCGGCGGACGGCTGGTGCATCATGATCCGCGCGTGCGGCAGCGCGTACCGCTTGCCCCGGGTGCCCGCGGAGAGCAGGAACTGACCCATCGACGCGGCAAGGCCCATGCCGAAGGTCGCGATGTCGCACTCGGCGAACTGCATGGTGTCGAAGATGGCCATGCCCGCCGTCACCGAACCGCCGGGCGAGTTGATGTACAGCGAGATGTCGCGGGTCGGATCCTCCGCCGACAGCAGCAGAATCTGCGCGCACAGCTTGTTGGCGATGTCGTCGTCGACCTGGGTACCGAGGAAGATGATGCGCTCGCGCAGCAGTCGCTCGTACACCGAGTCGCTGAGGTTCAGACCTGACGTGGCCGAAGTCATGACGGTGCCCTGCGACGCCGCCGGGTTCTGTGAAGTCACGGTACCTGCCTTCTCGATCGCTGAATGTTCTCGATCACTGGGTTGCCCGACCACGCACGAGTCGCGAGCGGGGAACGTTGTGTCCTGACACAGACACTAACGAACAGGGGCGGCCCCGGAGTCCCGGTGCCGCCCCTGTTCGCTGATGGCGTGAAAACTAGCTCTCGTCCGCCGCCTCGGCCTCGTCGTCCGGGCTGCCGAACAGTTCCTTGGTGTCGACGGTGGCACCGGTGGTGTCGGTGACCGTGAACTTCTCGACCACTCCGGCGAGCGCCTTGCCGCGACGCACGTCGGCGAAGACCGCACCGAGCTGGCCCGCCTGCTGGATCTGCTGGATGAACTGGTCCGGCGCCATGCCGTACTGCTGCGCCTGGAACAGGATCCGCTCGGTCAGCTCCTGCTGGCCGACATTGGTGCCCTCGGCCTCGGCGATCGCGTCGAGCAGCAGCTGCGTCTTGACCGACTTCTCGGCGGACGTCTTGGCGTCGGCCTCGAACTCCTCACGCGAGGAGCCCTGCGACTCGAGCAGCTCGGCGAGCTTCGCCTCGTCGTGGTCGAGGCCGTGGACCGCGTCGTGGATGGCGGCGTCGACCTCGGCCTTGACGACGGCCTCGGGCAGCGGGACCTCGACGGTCTCGAGCAGGGTCGCGAGGACCTTGTCCCGGATCTGGCCCGCCTGCTCGACCTTCTTGACGCGCGCAACGCGCTCACGCAGGTCGGCGTTCAGCTCGTCGAGGGTGTCGAACTCGCTGGCCATCTGGGCGAACTCGTCGTCGGCCTCGGGCAGCTCACGCTTCTTGACGGTGTCGACCTTGACGGTGACAACCGACTCCTTGTCGGCGTGCTCGCCCGCGACCAGCTTGGTGGTGAACTCCTTCGACTCACCGGCCTTCAGACCGATGATCGCCTCGTCGAGGCCCTCGATCAGCTGGCCGGACCCGACCTCGTGGGACAGGCCGGTGGTGGAGGCCTCCGGGACGTCCTCGCCGTCGACGGTCGCGGACAGGTCGATGGAGACGAAGTCGCCTTCCTCGGCGGCCCGGTCGACGCCGACCAGGGTGCCGAAGCGCTGACGCAGCGACAGCAGCTGCTCGTCGACGGCCTCGTCGGTGATCTCGATCGGGTCGACCTCGACGGCCAGCGCCGCAAAGTCGGGCAGGGTGATCTCGGGGCGCACGTCGACCTCGGCGGTGAACGCGAGCTCCTGGCCGTCCTCGATCTTGGTGATCTCGATCTCGGGCTGGCCGATCACCTTGACCTCGCCGGCGACGACCGCCTCCTGGTAGCGGCCCGGCAGCGCGTCGTTGACGACCTGCTCAAGCACCGCGCCGCGACCGACACGCGCCTCGAGCAGCTTCGCCGGGGCCTTGCCCGGGCGGAAGCCGGGGAGACGGATCTGCTGCGCGAGGGCCTTGTACGCCTTGTCGAAGTCGGGCTTGAGCTCCTCGAAGGGCACCTCGACGTTGATACGGACCCGCGTCGGGCTCAGCTGCTCGACGGTGCTCTTCACGGACATGCTCCTTCGTGTGGTCTATCCGGTGTGCGGGCACCCGATCTTCGGATGCCCGCGTCTGTTTCGTGTTGTCCCTGGTCGGGGTGACAGGATTCGAACCTGCGACCCTCCGCTCCCAAAGCGGATGCGCTACCAAGCTGCGCCACACCCCGTCCGTTCGCGAAGTACCGACCCCGCGAATCGAAACCGCGGCGCCCGCACCGAGTGGGAATCCTACGACCACCCGATTGGCGAATCCAAAGCGAGGTTATGTACAGTCTCCAACGCAGACGGCAGTCATGGCGATCCCAAGTTGTCGTATGCGTCGGGGATGTAGCTCAATGGTAGAGCCCTAGTCTTCCAAACTAGCTACGCGGGTTCGATTCCCGTCATCCCCTCCAGCAGGGCAAAGCCCGCCACCATTCGGTGGCGGGCTTTTTCGTTTCCCTGGACCGCCCCGCAGCGCCGCGCACCGATCTAAGGTGCAACCTGTTACAGGTTTGCCACCGAATCAGTGAAGGAACCGCGCATGCACACCCCGCTCTGCGATGACCTCGGCATCGAGTTCCCCATCTTCGCGTTCACCCACTGCCGCGACGTCGTCGTCGCGGTCAGCAAGGCGGGCGGCTTCGGAGTGCTCGGCGCGGTCGGGTTCACCCCCGAGGAGCTCGAGATCGAGCTGAACTGGATCGACGAGCACATCGGCGACCACCCCTACGGTGTCGACATCGTCATCCCGAACAAGTACGAGGGCATGGACTCGAACCTGTCCGCGGACGAGCTCACCACCATGCTGCAGAACATGGTGCCGAAGGAGACGCTCGAGTTCGGGCGCAAGATCCTCACCGACCACGGCGTCCCCCTGCCCGATGATGGCAGCGATAACGCGTTGCAGCTTCTCGGCTGGACGGAGGCCACCGCCACCCCGCAGGTCGAGGTCGCGCTGCAGCACCCGAAGGTCACCCTGATCGCCAACGCGCTCGGGACCCCGCCGGTCGAGATGATCAAGCACATCCACGACGCGGGCCGCAAGGTTGCCGCGCTGTGCGGCTCGCCCTATCAGGCCCGCAAGCACGCTGACGCAGGCGTCGACATCATCATTGCGCAGGGCGGCGAGGGCGGCGGCCACTGCGGCGAGGTCGGCTCGATCGTGCTGTGGCCGCAGGTCGTCAGGGAGGTCGCGCCGGTGCCGGTGCTCGCGGCGGGCGGTATCGGCAGCGGCCAGCAGATCGCGGCGGCACTCGCGCTCGGCGCGCAGGGCGCCTGGTCGGGCTCGCAGTGGCTGATGGTGGAGGAGGCGGAGAACACCCAGGTCCAGCAGCAGGCGTACATCGACGCCTCCAGCCGCGACACCGTCCGCAGCCGGTCCTTCACCGGTAAGCCCTGCCGGATGCTGCGCAACGACTGGACGGAGGCGTGGGAGCAGGAGGGCAACCCCGAACCGCTTGGCATGCCGTTGCAGTACATGGTCTCCGGCATGGCCGTCGCCGCAACACACAAGTACCCGAACGAGACCGTCGACGTCGCGTTCAACCCGGTCGGGCAGGTCGTCGGCCAGTTCACCAAGGTCGAGAAGACGTCCGCTGTGATCGAACGCTGGGTGCAGGAGTACCTCGAGGCGACGGGCACCCTGGAGCAGCTGAACGAGGCCGCGAACGCCTGAGCCTGCGCTAGGGGTCGGGAAGGATCGGGACGCTCGCTCCCCGCTCCTTCCCGAGCAGCGCGGCCCTGGTGACGGCGACCGACCCGAACCGGTCCCGGACCGCGTCGAGTGCGCTATCGAGCGCGGTCACGTCCGGTGACCCGGCCGCGGCGGCCGTATCGAACGGCAAGGCCAGCTGTTCGGCGCCCTCCCTGTCGAGGCCGGTGAGCGCGACCCCGACCAGGGTCAACCCGCGCTCGGCAATGACCGGGCCCGCCTGCGCCAACAGCGCCCGCACCGCCGCGAGCACCGTCTCCGTGCGGGCGGTCGCCTGCGGCAGCGTCCGGGACCGGGTCGCGCGGGTGTAGTCCGCGAACCGCAACCGAATCACGACGGTGCGGCACACCCGCCCGGCGCGGCGCAGCCGACGCGTGACCCGGTCGACCAGTGCGGCGGCGAGCGCGTCGATCTCGGCCGGGGAGCGCGGCCCGCGGCCGAGGGCGTGCTGGGCGCCGATCGAGCGGCGGCGGGTTCCGGTCTGCACCCGGCGCGGATCGCGAGCCGAGGCCAGCGCGTGGAGGTGCCGGCCGGCCGCGCCGCCCACCACCGCGACGAGTTCGCGTTCCGGCAGCGCCGCCATCTGCCCGACCGTCGTGATGCCGTAGTCGCGCAGCGTGCGACTCGTCACCGCGCCGACGCCCCAGAGCCGCTCCACCGGCAGTGGATGCAGGAACGCCAGTTCGCGATCCGGCGGTACGAGCAACAGACCGTCCGGCTTACCCACCGCGCTGGCCACCTTGGCGAGAAACTTGGTCCGAGCGATCCCGACGGTGATCGGCAGCCCGACCCGGTCCCGGACGTCGCGGCGCAGTTTCGTTGCGATCTCGGTCGGCGTGCCCGCGATCCGGGACAGACCACCGACATCGAGGAACGCCTCGTCGATCGAGATGCCCTCGACCAGCGGCGTGACGTCCCGAAACACCTCGAACACGGCCCGGCTCGCCGCCGCGTAGGCGGACATGCGCGGCGGAACGACGATCGCCTGCGGGCACAGCCGCCGCGCAGCCGCCCCGCTGCTCGGGGTCCGCACCCCGAACGCCTTCGCCTCGTAGCTCGCCGCGAGGACCACCCCGCCGCCGACGATCACCGGCCTGCCGCGCAGCGACGGATCGTCGCGCTGTTCGACCGACGCATAGAACGAGTCGAGATCCGCGTGCAGGATCGTCGCCTCTTCACGATTGGACACGAACACATGTTCGCATCGGTCGCCGACAAGTTTCGCGGCAGCCGAACGGTAGCGGGAGGCAACGCCGAAACACCGGTATCCTGAGGATGTCCGTTTTGTCCCCGTGTGCGAACCGCCCACGCCCTTCCGGCCGGTTCGTCTGGAAGGTCTCGTGTGGAACTCCTCCTGATCCTCGTCGTCCTGGGCGCCGTCGTCTTCCTGGTCATGAAGAGCCAGAAGAAGTCGGTCGGACACGCCGCCAACCAACTCGAGGACGCCAAGGCCGACGCCAGGCAGTCGATCGAGCGACTCGGCGGCCAGGTCTTCAATCTGACCGGCACCGACGACGCGTCCAAGCAGGCGCTCGCCGACGCCTCCGAACGCTTCACCGCGGCAGGCTCCCAGATCGAGCAGGCGAACACGCCCGCACAGGCACGCCTGGCGAAGCAGACCGCGCTTGAGGGCCTGTACTACATCCGCGCCGCACGCACCGCGATGGGCATGGACCCCGGCCCCGAGGTGCCCAGCATCGACGGGCAGCGGGCCGCCGGTCAGGTCACCGAGGACCGGCAGATCGACTTCGAGGGCAGGCAGGTGGCGGCCTCGCCGAACCCGTCGGCGGCGACGCCAAACTACTACCCCGGCGGTCGCGTCGCCGGTCGACCGGTCCCCGCCGGCTGGTACTCGGAGCCGTGGTGGAAGCCCGCGCTCGTCGCAGGCGCCTGGGGCATCGGTTCGATGATGCTCTTCTCCGCGATGTTCAGCGGCATGGCCGGCGTCCCGTACGACGCGCAGTCGTTCGAGAGCGGCGCGGGCGACGGCAGCGACGCCGGCGGTGACGCGGGCGGCGACATGGGCGACGGCGGCGACATGGGCGGCGGGGGCGACATGGGCGGCGGGGGCGACATGGGCGGCGGCGGCGACGTCGGCGGCCAGGACTTCGGCGGCTTCGACGGTGGCGGCATGGACTTCGGCGACTTCTGAGTTCTCGACGCAGGGCGGCCCGGGTCCGATCGGATCCGGGCCGCTTCGTCCGTCAGGCCAGCTGACAGGTGGGGCACCAGAACAGGTTGCGGCCCTTCATGACCGCGTGCAGGACCGGGGTGCCGCACACCCGGCACGGCTCCCCCGCCCGCCGGTAGACGTAAGTGCGCGGGCGGTCCACCGCGTACGACGGGGCACCGCGGTCATGCTCGGGGCGCACCACGTGCATCACTCCGGCGTCGACGCCGACCGCCATCAACGCGACCAGGTCGCCCCAGATCGCGTCCCACTCCTCGCGTCCCAGCTTCGCGCCGGGACGGTCCGGGTGGATGCCGTGCCGGAACAGCACCTCAGCGCGGTACACGTTACCGACCCCCGCGAGCACCGCCTGATCCATCAGCAGGGCGCCGATCGCGCTCTGCGACTTGGAGATTCGGCGCCACGCCCGATCCGGGTCGGCATCGGTCCGCAGCGGGTCCGGCCCGAGCCGACCTTCGAGTGCCCGCACCTGCGGCTCGTCGTAGATCTCGCACGCCGTCGGACCCCGCAGGTCGGTACCCACCTCCGCGCCGATCATCCGCATCCGCACCTGCCCGACCGGTTCCCCCATCGGCAGCGGCAATTCGGTGAACTTTCCGTACAGCCCGAGGTGGACGTGCACGATCCGTCCGCCCTCGTAGTGGTGCAGCAGATGCTTTCCGTACGCGTCCGCCCGTTCGAGTACCCGACCGTCGACCGCCGCCGCACCTGCCAGGAATCGGCCCTGCGGGCTGAAGACGCGAACGGGAGCACCGGCGAAGCGTGCCTGGTGCTCCCGCGCGAGTCGATGCAGGGTGTGCCCTTCGGGCACGCGTTCAGTTCTCGACGCCGGGGACTGCGGGGGCGTCGCCGGTGCGCTCGTACGCGGCGAGGATGTCGATGCGGCGCTGGTGACGCTCCTCGTTCGACCACTCGGTGGCGAGGAACGCGTCGACGATGGCGAGTGCCTCCTCGACCGAGTGCATGCGGCCGCCGATGCCGATCAGCTGGGCGTTGTTGTGCTGCCGCGCGAGCTGCGCGGTCTCCACGCTCCAGGCCAGCGCGCAGCGGGCGCCGGGAACCTTGTTGGCAGCGATCTGCTCACCGTTGCCGCTGCCGCCGAGGACGATGCCCAGGCTGCCCTCGTCCTCGACGACGCGGCGAGCGGCGTCGATGCAGAAGGCCGGGTAGTCGTCGAGGGCGTCGTATTCGTGCGCCCCGCAGTCCACCGCCTCGTGCCCGTTCGCGATCAGATGGTCCTTGATGGTGTTCTTGAGCTCGAAGCCGGCGTGGTCGGCACCCAGGTATACGCGCATGCATCGATGATAGGGACCGGCGAGGAGGTTCCCGCCAGGGACCACGGCGGGGCGAAGTTTCCACCACCGGCCACGCCGAACTGAGCGAACGCTAGGGTCTGCGCTATGGAACTCAACGGAACCAGTGCAATCGTCACCGGCGGCGCGTCCGGCATCGGCGCGGCCACCGCCCGGCAGCTTGCCGCCCGCGGATCGAAGGTCGTCATCGCGGACCTCAACGCGGAGGTGGGCAACGCCCTCGCCAAGGAGATCGACGGCCTGTTCGTCCAGGTCGACGTCACGAACACCGACCAGATCGTCGAGGCCGTCGACGCCGCGTCCGAGCTCGGCCCGCTGCGCGCCGCCGTCAACTCCGCTGGCATCGGTTCCGCATCGAGGACCATCGGCCGGGACGGCAGCTACGAGTCCGCGTTCAATCTCGACCTCTACAAGAAGGTCATCGAGATCAACCTGATCGGCACCTTCGACGTGACCCGCATCGCGGCGACCGCGATGAGCCGCCTCGACCCCACCGCCACCGGCGAGCGGGGCGCGATCGTCAACATGGCGTCGGTCGCGGCGTTCGACGGCCAGATCGGGCAGGCCGCGTACTCCTCGTCGAAGGGCGGAGTCGTCGGCATGACCCTCCCGGTCGCCAGGGACCTCGCCGCCGCTGGCATCCGGCTCAACACCGTCGCGCCCGGCCTGATCGACACCCCGATCTACGGTTCCGGGCCGCAGTCCGACGCGTTCAAGGCGAAGCTCGGCGAGAGCGTGCTGTTCCCGCACCGTCTCGGCGTGCCGGACGAGCTCGCGAGCATGGTGCTCGAACTGCTCACCAACTCGTACATGAACGCCGAGGTCGTCCGCGTCGACGGCGGCATCAGGATGCCCCCGAAGTAGCCTCCCCGATCCTCCCCTCGCCCCACCCCTGACCTTCCCTCCCCTCGCCTTACCTCCCCTTACCTCCCCTCCCCCTGACCGAATGTGGGATTCGGTCGTCCTGACTGACCGAATCCCACATTCGGTCGGGCAGGGCGAGGGTCAGGCAGGGCGAGGGGTCGGGCAGGGCGAGGGGTCAGGCAGGGCGAGGGGTCAGGCAGGGCGAGCGGGGCTAGCCGAAGGCTGGGTCCTCGGTGCGGGTGCGCTTGAGCTCGAAGAAGTGCGGGTAGCCGGCGAGCGCGACGACGCCGTCCCAGACCCGTCCCGCGTCCTCGCCACGCGGAATCCGGGACAGCACGGGGCCGAAGAACGCGACCCCGTTGACGTGAATGGTCGGGGTGCCGACGTCGTCGCCGACGGCATCCATGCCCGCCCGGTGGCTGGCCCGCAGTGCCGCGTCGTTGGCGTCGGTGTCGGCGGCGGACGCCAGGTCGGCGGGCAGCCCGACCTCGGCCAGTGCCTCGGCGATGACGACACCGAGGTCCTCATTGCCCTGATCGTGGATGCGGGTGCCCATCGCCGTGTACAGCGGCAGCAGCACCTCATCGCCGTGTGCCTGCGCCGCGGCGATCGCGACCCGAACCGGGCCCCACGCCTTCTCCAACATCGCCCGGTAGTTCTCGGGCAGATCCTTGTCCTCGTTCAGGACCGCGAGGCTCATCACGTGGAAGCGGGCCTCGATGTCGCGCACCTTCTCGACCTCGAGGATCCAGCGGGAGGTGATCCAGCACCACGGGCACAGCGGGTCGAACCAGAAATCGGCGGTGTCCTTCCGGACTGTCTCGCTCACGCGCGTTCCTCCATCCTTCGTGTGATTCCGGGCGGCCGCCCGTCGATCACAACCCCGGCCCGCCGCGATTGCTTCCCGCGTCCCCGACGCGGCAGTACCGTCGACGGTACGCACGCAGATCCCGGACCCGGAGGGTGACCGATGTCAGCGACCCGAACGTTCGTCATCGTCGGCGGCGGCCTCGCCGGCGCCAGGCTCGCGGAAGAACTGCGCGGGAAGGACTTCGACGGCAGCATCGTGCTGTTCTGCGCCGAGGAGCGGCTGCCCTACGAGCGGCCGCCGCTGTCGAAGGAGCACCTGACCGGCGGCAAGCCCCTCACCGAGTTCACCGTCCACCCCGCCGACTGGTACCGCGACCACCACATCGACCTGCGGTTGGGCACCACCGTCACCGCCCTCGACCCGGCCGCGCACACGGTCACGCTGCCCGACGGCGGCACCGTGCATTACGACAAGGCCGCGCTGGCGACCGGGTCGCGGTCACGGCGACCGCCGATCCCCGGCGCGGACGCCGACCGGGTGCACTACCTGCGGACCGTCGACGAATCCGACGCCCTGCTCGCGGCGCTGCGCCACGGCACCCGCCTGGTGATCGTCGGGGCGGGCTGGATCGGGCTCGAGGTCGCGGCGGCGGCCCGGGGTCGCGGCGCCACGGTCACCGTGGTGGAGACCGCACCGCTGCCCCTGCTCGGCGCGCTCGGACCCGAGATGGGGACCGTCTTCGCCGAACTGCACCGCGAGCACGGCGTTGACCTGCGGCTCGAGAGTGCGGTGGACGCCGTCGTCACCGCCGACGGCCGGGCCACCGGGGTGCGGCTGGGCAGCGGCGACGTCGTCGACGCGGACGCGGTGCTGATCGCGGTGGGGGCGCAACCCAACGTCGAACTCGCGCGGGACGCCGGGCTGGCCGTGGACGGCGGCGTCCTCGTCGACGCGGGACTGAGCACCAGCGACCCGGACATCGTTGCGGTGGGCGACATCGCCGCCCAGGAACATCCGGTGCTCCGGACGCGGGTCCGGGTCGAGCACTGGGCGACCGCCCTGAACCAACCGGCGGTCGCCGCGGCGACGATGCTCGGACACCGGGCCGAGTACACCACCCTGCCGTATTTCTTCACCGACCAGTACGACCTCGGCATGGAGTACGTCGGGCACACCCCGACCGGATACGCACGGGTGGTGCTGCGCGGCGACGCGGCGCGGCACGAGTTCGTCGCGTTCTGGCTCGACGACCGCGATCGGGTGCTGGCCGGGATGAACGTCAACGTCTGGGACGTCACCGACGATGTGAAGGCGCTGATCGGGTCGGGGCGTGCGGTGGACGCCGACCGACTCGCCGATCCCGCTGTCGCGCTGGGCGAGACGTACCGGTGACGGCACCGTCCGCGACGCGCACCCGCTCGCGCATTGGCGTCGGCGCCTCGTGATGGGATGGAGCCGAACCTTGTGTCCCCGACCCCCGAGGAGTGTTCACCCGTGGCCCCACCGAACCTGACCCGCGAGCAGGCAGCAGAGCGCGCCGCCCTGCTGACCGTCGACAACTACACGGTCGACCTGGACCTGACCGACGGTGCAGGCGGACCGGGCGACCTGACCTTCCGCTCCCGCACGTCCGTCACGTTCGACGCGACCGAGGGCGGCGCGACGTTCATCGACCTGATCGCGAAGACCGTGCACTCGGCGACCCTCAACGGCGCCCCGGTCGACGTCAGCGGCTACTCGGAGGAGACCGGGATCGCGCTGACCGGTCTTGCCGCCAGCAACGAGTTGGTCATCGACGCCGACTGCCTGTACACCAACACCGGCGAGGGCCTGCACCGGTTCGTCGACCCCACCGACGACAGCGTGTACCTGTACTCGCAGTTCGAGACCGCGGATGCGAAGCGGATGTTCGCATGCTTCGACCAGCCGGACCTCAAGGCTACCTTCGACATCGCGGTCACCGCACCGGCGGACTGGAAGGTGATCTCCAACGGTGTCGGTACCGCCGCGGCGGGCAGGCACACGTTCGCGACCACGCCGCGGATGAGCACCTACCTGGTTGCCCTGATCGCGGGGCCGTACGCGGAGTGGACCGACTCGTACTCCGACGAGCACGGCGACATCCCGCTGGGCATCTTCTGCCGCGCATCGCTCGCCGAGCACATGGACGCCGATCGGCTGTTCACCGAGACGAAGCAGGGGTTCGCGTTCTACCACCGCAACTTTGGGGTGCCGTACGCGTTCGGCAAGTACGACCAGCTGTTCGTGCCCGAGTTCAACGCCGGTGCGATGGAGAACGCCGGCGCCGTGACCTTCCTGGAGGACTACGTCTTCCGCTCCAAGGTGACCCGCTACTCGTACGAGCGCCGCGCCGAGACGGTGCTGCACGAGATGGCACACATGTGGTTCGGCGACCTGGTGACGATGAAGTGGTGGGACGACCTGTGGCTCAACGAGTCGTTCGCCACGTTCGCGTCGGTGCTGTGCCAGACGGAGGCCACCGAGTACACCAACGCCTGGACCACCTTCGCGAACGTCGAGAAGTCGTGGGCGTACCGGCAGGACCAGCTGCCGTCGACGCACCCGATCGCCGCGGACATCCCGGACCTGGCCGCGGTGGAGGTGAACTTTGACGGCATCACGTACGCGAAGGGCGCGTCGGTACTCAAGCAGCTGGTCGCGTACGTCGGTCTCGAGCCATTCCTGGCGGGGCTGCGCGCCTACTTCGCCGAGCACGCCTACGGCAACGCCACCTTCGACGACCTGCTCGCCGCGCTGGAGCGCTCCTCCGGACGAGACCTGTCCGGCTGGGGGGCGCAGTGGCTCAAGACCACCGGCCTGAACATTCTGCGTCCCGAGTTCGAGGTCGACGGCGACGGCCGGTTCACCTCGTTCGCGGTGGTGCAGGACGGTGCTGCGCCCGGCGCTGGCGAGACCCGGGTGCACCGGCTCGCGGTCGGCGTCTACGACGACGTCGACGGCAAGCTGGTCCGCACCGAGCGGGTCGAGCTCGACGTCGACGGCCCGCGCACCGAGGTGCCCGACCTGGTCGGGGTGGCGCGCGGCGCGCTGGTGCTGGTCAACGACGACGACCTCACCTACTGCTCGGTGCGCCTCGACCCGGAGTCGCTGGAGACGGCGATCGCGCGGATCGGCGACATCACCGATCCGCTGCCCCGCACGCTGGTGTGGTCGGCGGCCTGGGAGATGACGCGGCAGGCCGAGTTCCGGGCCCGCGACTTCGTCGCGCTGGTGCAGCACGGTATCGGGGCCGAGACGGAGGTCGGGGTCGCCTCGCGGCTGCTGATGCAGGCGCACACCGCGCTCGCGTCGTACGCCGAGCCGGGCTGGGCCGCCGAGACCGGCTGGCCGGACTTCGCGAACCGGCTGCTGGAGCTGGCCCGCGAGGCCGAGGCGGGTTCGGATCACCAGCTGGCGTTCGTCAACGCGTTGACCGGCGCGCGCCTGGCGCCGTGGCACACCGAGGTGCTCGCCGAATTGCTCGGCGGCGCACCGGAGCGGGTGGGGCTGCCGGGCCTGACTGTCGACACCGATCTGCGGTGGCGGGTGCTGACGGCGCTGGCGGCGGCCGGTGAGATCGACGCGGACGGGATCGACTCGCCGGTCATCGACGCGGAGGCGGAACGGGATCCGACCGCGGCCGGTGCCCGCGCTGCCGCCGCCGCCCGCGCGGCCCGACCGCAGCGGGCGGTCAAGGAGCAGGCCTGGGCGACGGTGGTCGGCGACGACGCGGTCGCGAACATCACCGCCCGGTCCATCATCGGCGGCTTCGCGCCGGCCGGTCAGGGCGAGCTGCTGGAACCGTTCGTGGCACGCTACTTCGCCGACATCCCCGGCGTCTGGCAGCGGCGCTCGAGCGAGGTCGCGCAGACGGTGGTCGTCGGGCTGTACCCGGCGTGGTCGATCGACCAGGACGCGGTTGCCGCCGCGGACGCGTTCCTGGCGGGCGAGCATCCGCCCGCGCTGCGCCGTCTGGTCGTCGAGGGGCGCGCCGGCATCGTGCGTTCGCTCGCGGCCCGCGCGTTCGACGCCGGGTAGCCCGACAAACAAGAAGTTCCCCAATGCCACATTGGGTCACGTCAGGTGACCGAATGTGGCATTGGGGAACTCGGGGTGGTGCGTGCTGCCTACGGCTTGGCGATCGCCGCGCTCATCACGCGGATCGCGGCGACGAGGCCGTCGATCAGGTCGTTGTCGGCGAACGACGCCACCGCGGCCGTCACACCGAGCTGCGCGACGCGGTCCGTGACGCGGTCCGCGACGTCCTTGCCGGACCGGACCTCGACGACCCGCTGGTTCGGGGACACCGCGATGAGCACGGACCGCTCCGCCTCCGGGGTGGTCGGGAACAGCTCGGTGACGCCCGCAGCCGGGTCGGCGCCGAGGGTGCCGACATACACGTTGAACCGCACCTTCGTCGCGCGGGTCGCGTCGATCAGCGCGTCGTCGAGCGCGACGAGCTCGTCGGCGGTGAACGGGAGCGCGGTGTCGAGCGGCTCACCGACCCGATGCACGCCGGAGACCCGCCCGCTGGCGGTGACCACCGTGCCCACCGGGAGATCAGCCTCGATCACTGCCGGGAAACTACTACCACCTGCCACTTGCGGAACCTCCGATCAGATCTGCCGAGCCCGCCGTGATCGCGGCGTGGCCAGCGTGGTGGCCGGGACGGGTGGTGACCTCGTCGACGGCGGACCAGAGCACCGGCTCGTGGGTCCACTTCTTGTCCAGGGTGTACCGCGGGGGCTTGGGACTCGGGTCACGCTTGGCCGGATAGCACAGCCCCGCCATGACCGCGATGACGACGACGGGAATCCCGACGTAGATCAGCGTTGTCTCGAGAATGCTCACCCGCCAAACTTAGCCCAGGGCCGGGGAAAATGTGCCGTTGGGGCGGGCTTGACCGGCTCAGGCCGCGCCCTCCCCGAGATACCGCAGCCACAACGGGTCGAGTTCCTTCGTCGACGCGAGCAGCCGCCAGTGCTGACCCTTCGGCGGGACCAGCGCTGCGCGAAGCGTCCACCCGAGCTCGCTGAGGAGTTTGTCCGCTTTGCGATGGTTGCAGGGTGCGCAGCAGGCGACGCAGTTCTCCCAGGTGTGTTCGCCGCCGCGACTGCGCGGGACCACGTGGTCGATTGTCTCCGCCTTGTCGCCGCAGTAGGCGCACCGGAACCGGTCACGGTGCATCAGTGCGGCGCGGGTCATCGGGATCCGCGCCCGGTACGGCACCCGCACGTAATTTCGCAGCCGGATCACCGACGGAACCTGGACCGAACAGCCAGCGGAATGGATGACCTGGCCGAGCGGGTCCTCGTGCACGGAATCGGCCTTGTCGCAGACCAACAGCACGACCGCGCGGCGAACGGGGAGGGCGGTCAGCGGCTCGTAGGTGGCGTTCAGCAGCAGCACCCGGCGCTTCACCCAGGCGGCCACCAGGTCGTCACCCGGGCGGGTCGGCCTGTTGCCTTCGTCGATCGCGTACAGCGCGGGCGATGCGCGCTGCGGAGAAGCCCCCGACCCCGGCCTGTCACGGGCGTCGGTGGGCTCGAGTTGTCGATGCGCGCGGGTGCTGTGCCGGTGCTTCATGCGACCTCCGGAGAACGACCTGTCCCAGTTGACCACGGATGACGCGCGGACGCACGCGCATCTGCGGCACCGCATGCGGGACATTCGGTGAACGGGAGGCAACGCCGAAGGCACGTCGACACCCCACCTGCGGGCAGGCACAATGGGTGACGCCATGAGTGATGCCGAGATGAGCTTCTACGACGCGGTCGGTGGGGCCGAGACGTTCCGCAAGCTGACCGCCCGCTTCTACGAGGAGGTCGCGAAGGACGAGATCGTTCGCCCCCTCTACCCCGAGGAGGATCTGGGGCCTGCCGAGCGCCGGATGCGCATGTTCCTCGAACAGTACTGGGGCGGCCCGCGCACCTACTCCGAGGAACGCGGCCATCCGCGGCTGCGGATGCGGCACCACCCGTTCAAGATCGGCCCACTCGAGCGGGACGCGTGGCTGCGCTGCATGCACATCGCGATCGATTCGATCGACGAGCGCACCCTCGACGCCGCGCACCGGCGCGCCCTTGTCGAGTACATCGACATGGCGGCCAACTCGCTGGTGAACTCCCCCGTCTGACCCGCAGCGCGGGCCGATCGGTGCGCCCGCGCCGAGTCGTGGGCATCGCCCCGGTGTGGCACTGTGGCGACCGTGAGCACAGCGGAACGCGCGGCGGGTCCCCCGGATCGGGCCTGCGATGACCGGTGGTGGACGAACGCCGTCTTCTATCAGGTCTATCCCCGCTCGTTCTCCGACGGTGACGGCGACGGCGTCGGCGACCTTGCCGGGGTCCGCGACCGGCTCGGATACCTGGAGTTGCTCGGTATCGACGCGCTGTGGCTGAGCCCGGTGATGCGGTCCCCGATGGCCGATCACGGGTACGACGTGTCCGACCCGCGGGACATCGACCCGCTCTTCGGCGACCTCGACACGATGGATGCGCTGATCGCCGAGGCGCATGCCCGGCACATGCGCGTCACGATGGACCTGGTGCCCAACCACACCAGCGATCGACATCCGTGGTTCGTGCAGGCGCTGGCCGCGGCGCCCGGCGCCCCGGAGCGCGCGCGGTACATCTTCCGGGATGGGCGCGGCGCGAACGGCGACGAGCCACCGAACAACTGGCCGTCGATCTTCGGTGGTCCGGCGTGGACCCGGGTCACCGGGGCCGACGGCTCCCCCGGCCAGTGGTACCTGCACATCTTCGCCAGCGAGCAGCCGGACCTGAACTGGGACAACCCCGAGGTCGCCGACGACCTGCACAGCACGCTGCGATTCTGGCTGGACCGCGGCGTCGACGGGTTCCGGATCGACGTCGCGCACGGCATGGCGAAGCCGGAGGGCCTGCCCGATCACGAGTGGGCGGCGAGCGCGCTGCTGCGCAACGACGACGACGATCCGCGCTTCGACAATCCGGGCGTGCACGAGATCCACCGCGGCATCCGCACGGTGATGAACGAGTACCCGGGCACGATGGCGGTCGGCGAGATCTGGGTACGCGACAACGAGCGGTTCGGGGAGTACATCCGGCCCGACGAACTGCACCTGGGATTCAACTTCCGGCTCGCCGAGGCGGAATTCGGCGCTGAGCCGGTGCGCACCGCGATCGACAATTCCCTCGCCGCGGTCGACGCGGTCGGTGGCACCCCGACGTGGACGCTGTCGAACCACGACGTGCCGCGGGAGGTGACGCGGTACGGGGGCGGTGCGATCGGCCTGGCCCGTGCCAGGGCGATGGCACTCGTCGAGTTCGCATTGCCCGGTGCCGTATTCGTCTACAACGGTGCCGAACTGGGGTTGCCGAACGTCAATCTGCCCGACGAGGCGCTGCAGGACCCGGTGTGGGCCCGGTCCGGGCACACCGAACGGGGCCGCGATGGCTGCCGGGTCCCGCTCCCGTGGGAGGGCAGCGAGCCGCCGTACGGCTTCACCACCGCAGCGGCAACGTGGCTGCCGATGCCGGCCGACTGGTCGACCCTGACGGCGGAGGCCCAACTCGAGGACGTCGAGTCGATGCTGTCGCTGTACCGCTCCGCGATCGAACTACGGAGCCGGCGTCCCGAGTGCACAGGAACCGAAATCGACTGGTACGGAAGCCCTCCCGGCTGCTTCGCCTTCCGTCGCCGCGGCGGGCTGATCTGCGCACTCAACGCCACCGACGCGCCGGTCGCACTGCCGCCCGGGCAGCTGCTGCTGGCCAGTGCCGCTCTCGTGGACGGCGCGCTGCCCGGCAATGCCGCCGCCTGGCTGGTGTGAGGAACGGCCCGGGACCGTTACAGCACCGACAGCGGAATGTCCCCGCCGCGGCGGGCGGCCACCGAGCCATACCGGGCGTCGAGCCGCAGCCAGGTCCGCGCTGCCCGGACCCGGACCAGCTCGGCCGGATCCACCACCGCCGACTCCACATCACCGCCCGGCACGAATCCCATTGCGGCCAGCGCAAAGACGGTGCGCATCGTGATGCCCACCTGCTCACCGCCGCCGTCGACGGCGAGGACCTCCTGCTCCAGGAGGGACGCGGGCGGCCCGTGACCGCCGTGCTCCGCAGCCACCTCGGTGCCCTGCCGGGCCAGGTCGATCAGCAGGCGCGCGGGAAGGTCGTCCACGTGCACCCATCCCCCGTCCGGGGGCAACGCACCCCGCCACGCCGAATCCATCGGGAATCCGGGGTCGATCTCCTCCCCGGCCGCGTCGAGTGCGTGCAGCAGCCCGTCGGCCGCGGCGACGATGTCGTCGGGACGCAGCCGCGCGGCAACCACCCGGGAGGCAATCGTGTCGAATCCCGTTGTCACCCAAGCCACGACGTGCGCGTCGTCGCGACGTCGCATGCGAACGACGGCGCTGTCGTCGAGCCGAACCGCCCGGGCAAGGAACGCCGCGAGGTTTGCCCGCTCCCCCGAGTCGGGGACGACGAGGACGCGGTCAGTCACGCTGCCAGCGCTCCAGGTATTCCCGCTCGGGTGCGGAAAGCCTGCGTAGCCGCTGCGTGTTGATGTCGAACGCCGCGATCTGGGTGGACGCCACGATCGACGGCGCCGACGCCGGATCGGCGCCGCCTGCCCGCACCTCGTAGCCGATCGTGAAGTCCACGGCGCGGACCTGGTCGATCCACATCAGCACGTCCAGTGGCCCGTCGTCGTGCCGCAGTTGGCCGCGGTAGCGCACGTGCAGGTCGGCGATCACCGCGCCCTCCCGCAGCGCAACCGTCGGCAGTCCGTCCTCGAATAGCCACGGGATCCGTGCCTCCTCGAGCAGCGTCACCATGCGCGCGTGGTTGATGTGCTGGAAGACGTCCATGTCGGACCACCGCACCCCCACCTTCGTGTGGAACCCCAGCTGCGTTCCCGTCCGCTCCCCGCTCACCGCATACCCTCCGCTCGGGTGCCCGCTCCGCGCACCATGCTCCGTACCTGACGCGCCGCCACCGACAGCGTCGCGAGGTCCAGGGTTCCAGACGCCCCGATCTCGCCGAGCGCCGCCCGCGCCCTCGCCAGCCGGGAGGCGTTGGTGGACTCCCAGTCCTCGATCTTCTCGGCCGCGCTCTCGTGCGGTTCGCCCCCGGACAGCACGTCCATCGTCAGGGCCCGCAGCGACCCGTACAGGTCGTCGCGCAGCGCAAGCCGAGCCAGCGAATGCCACCGATCACCCCGCGCGAGACCCGAAACGGCGGTGAGGAATCCGTCGATCCCGAGGTGCGAGTCGAGTGCGTAGTACAGCGAGCCGACCTCGTCGTGGTCCCGGTCGGTGATGTCCGAGATGTCGATGATGTCGAGGATCGGGAACGCGTCGAGCATGCCGAACACCCGCAGCGCCAGATCCCGCGGGCACCCGCGGCCGAGCACCGCCGCCATCCGCGCGTCCAGCTCGGTGAGGTGATGCCCGCGCAGCCAGCCGGGCACCCGCGGCGTCAGGGTCCGCACCCGGGCCGCATAGCGGTTGATCTCGGCACCGACCGCGATCGGCTGGGGGCGGTTGGTCAGCAACCAGCGGGAGACGCGGTCGAGCATCCGTCGCGATTCGAGGACCAGGTCGTCGCTGACCGAGGTGGGCACCGCGGCAGCGGCAATGTCCGCCCACACCCCCCGCAGGTCGAAGATCTCGGTGGCCGCGGTGAACGCGCGGATCGCGTCGGTGCTGCTCGCACCGGCCTCCTCGGCGAGCCGGTAGGTGTAGCTGATCCCACCGACGTCGACGGCCTCGTTCGCGAGGGTCGTCGCGACGATCTGACGACGCAGCCGGTGCGTGCGGATCTGCGACGCGAACCGGTCCCGCAGCGGCACCGGGAAGTACCGCGGCAGCCGGGTCGCGTAACTGTCACTGTCGGGCAGCTCGCTCGCCAGCAGGTCGTCCTTGAGGGTCAGCTTCACGTGGGCGAGCAGGGTCGCGAGCTCCGGCGACGTGAGCCCGAGCCCGGCCTCCGCGCGGTGCGCGATCTCGTCCTCGGTGGGCAACACCTCGAGCCCCCGGTCCAGGCCGCGGTCGCGTTCGAGCACGGCGATCAGCCGTGCGTGCACGCCGAGCATCCCCGCCGCGTCGGCGCGGGAGGTTCCGATCAGCAGGTTCTGGGCGATGTTGTCGCGCAACACGAGCCGGGACACCTCGTCGGTCATCGACGCGAGCAGCTCGTTGCGTTCGCTGTGCCCGAGTTCGCCAGCACTGACCGCCGTGTCGAGCAGGATCTTGATGTTCACCTCGTGGTCGGAGCAGTCCACCCCGGCGGAGTTGTCGAGGGCGTCGGTGTTGATCCGGCCGCCGGACAGGTCGTATTCGACCCGGCCGCGCGGGGTGACGCCAAGGTTGCCGCCCTCGCCGATCACCCTGGCCCGCACCTCGGCGCCGTTCACCCGGACGATGTCGTTGGACTTGTCCCCGACGTCGGCGTCGGACTCGGCGCGCGACTTGACGTAGGTGCCGATGCCGCCGTTCCAGAGCAGGTCGACCGGGGCCCGCAGGATCGCCCGGATCAGTTCCGGGGGCGGCAGTTCCGTGACGGCGGCGTCGAGCCCGAGGGCGGTGCGGGCCGCCGCCGAGATCGGGATCGCCTTGACCGACCGCTCCCAGACCCCGCCGCCCGCGCTGATCGCGTCGCGGTCGTAGTCCGCCCACGACGAGCGCGGCAGCGCGAACAACCGTCGCCGCTCCGCGAACGACCGCGGCGCGTCCGGGTCCGGGTCGAGGAACACGTGCCGGTGGTCGAACGCCGCGACCAGCCGAATGTATTCGCTCAGCAGCATCCCGTTGCCGAAGACGTCACCGCTCATGTCGCCGATCCCGACCACCGTGACGTCCTGGGACTGCACGTCGACGTCGAGCTCACGGAAATGCCGCTTGACCGACTCCCACGCCCCCTTCGCGGTGATACCCATCTCCTTGTGGTCGTAGCCGACCGACCCGCCGGACGCGAACGCGTCCCCGAGCCAGTAGCCGTAGTCGGCGGCCACCTCGTTGGCGAGATCGGAGAACGCGGCGGTGCCCTTGTCGGCCGCGACGACGAGGTAGGTGTCGTCACCGTCCCTGCGCACCACCCGATTCGGCGGCAGCACCCGACCGGTGGCCCGCTCGACGTTGTCGGTGAGGTCGAGCAGTCCCGCCACGAACAACCGGTAACAGGCCCGCCCCTCGGCGAGCGTGGCCTGCCGGTCGGCTGCCGGGTCCCCGGTCGACGACGGCGGCCGCTTCACGACGAAACCCCCCTTCGCCCCGACCGGCACGATCACCGCGTTCTTGACGGCCTGCGCCTTGACCAGGCCGAGGATCTCGGTGCGGAAGTCCTCCCGCCGGTCCGACCAGCGCAACCCACCGCGTGCCACCGGCCCGAACCGCAGGTGCACCCCCTCGACGCGGGGCGAGTACACGAACACCTCGAAACGCGGTCGGGGGCGGGGCAGTTCGGAGATCCGACCGGGATCGAGCTTGAACGCCAACACGTCGCGGTGCGCACCGGCCGCGTCGCGCATGTACGCATTGGTGCGGAGGGTCGCGAGGATCAGCGAGAGCATGGCGCGCAGGATCCGGTCGGCGTCGAGGCCGACGACGTCCTTGACCCTGGACTGCAGCTCCCCGGCGAGCTGCTCGGCCCGGTCGGCGGACGCCGCGTCCGGATCGAAACTCGCCTCGAACAGCTCGACGAGCAGCCGGGTCGTGTGCGCGTGGTCCAGCAGCACCGACTCGATGTGGAACTGGCTGTACGGGAATCCCGCCTGCCGCAGGTACTTCGCGTACGCCCGCAGCACCGCGGCCTGACGCCAGTCGAGGTGCGAACGCAGCACCAACTCGTTGAACCGGTCGGGTTCGGAGCGGCCGTACCAGACCGCGGTGACGGCGTCGGTGAACCGGCGTTGCAGCGCCCGAGCCTCGGCCGACCCGCCCCGCTCCGCCTCGTCGAGCTCGACCTCGAGGTTCTCCTCGACCGCGGTGTCGATCAGTTCCGGCGCCGCCGCCACCCCGAAATCGTAGATCCAGCAGGGCGTTCCGTCGGGTCGGAGCACATCGTACGGACGCTCGTCGATCACCTCGACTCCGAGGGACTGCAGCACCGGCAGCACCTGACTCAGTGACACCCCGTCCCCGGTGATGTACAGGGTGAACCGCCACTGACCCGGCCGTGCCTCGCGCCGACGGTACAGTTCCAGGTCGATCTCCCCCACCCGAAGTCGCTCGAGCCGGGCGATGTCGCGGACGGCGCGGGCGGCCTCGAAATCCTCCTTGTAGCTCTCCGGGAAGGCGGCCGCGTACCGTTGCGCGGTCAGCGACGGCACCCGCGGTTCCCGGGTGGTTGCGTCCATCAGGTCGTCGTCCCAGGCGCGGGTCGCGGCAGCGAGCAGCGCCTCGATCCGCTCCCGGTTGGCCGCCGAGGTGTCGACGGGCGGGACCGGAGCGCCGGGCTCGGTACGGATCGTGAAATGCACCATGGCCAGGTCGGACTCGGTGACGCGGGCACTGTAATCGAGTGTGCCGCCACCAAGTTCACGCAACAGGATCGACTGCATCGCCAGCCTCGACCGGGTGTTGTACCGATCGCGCGGCAGGTAGACGAGCGCGGACACGAACCGGCCGTCGTGATCATCCCGCAGGAACAGGCGTGCCTGCCTGCGCACCCCGATCGCGAGGACCGCGGTCACCGTGTCGAACAGTGTGTCCGCGTCGACGGAGAACAGTTCGGTCCGCGGCAGCGACTGGATGACCTCCAGCATCGCCTGCCCGGAGAACGAGTGCAGGTCGAAGCCCGCGCGGGCGATCACCGCGCGGGCGCGGGTCGCGACGACCGGAATGTCGAGGATGTTCTCGTGCAACGCGGTCACGGTGAGCACGCCGAGGAAACGGTGCTCACCGACGGTACGACCGGCGGAATCGAGGTCGAGGACCCGCACGAACGAGGGGTAGACCGAGCGGTGCACCGTCGCGGGAAGCGGCCCCTGCGCGAAGGTCAACAACTGCTGGTCCGAACGGAACTCCGGTGCGGGAAGGTCGATCCGATGGTCGGTGCGGGTGGACGCGCCGAGAACCCCGAGCCCGCTGCCCGGGACGACACTGGCCGTGCGGGTGTCGTCGACCGCGGGGTCCCCGTACGCGTAGCGGCGGTAGCCGAGGAGCGCGAAGTGGCCAGCCGCGAACCAGCGCAGCAGTGCAGCATCGTCGCGGACCTGCCGCTCGGGATACCCGGTCGGTGCCGAGTCGGCGAACCGTTCGAGACCGTCGGCGAGATCGCGCTGCACCCCGCGCATCGCGTCGGTGTCGGAGATGACGGTGCGGACGTCGACGAGCACGTCCCGGACCGCGTCGGCGATGACGTCGAACCGCGCCGGGTCGGTGGCCGGATGCAGCTGCAGGTGCATCCACGACTCGGTGTGCGTGGAACGTTCGTGCTGTGCCCCGTCGACAAGCACGTCGATCAGTGCGCCGTCGGGGTCCCGCCGCACCCGCAGCACCGGATGCACGATCTCAACGACGGTCACCCCGAGGCGGGCGAGCAGGGCGGTGACGGACTCGACGAGCATCGGCATGTCGTCGGTGACGACCTGCAGCGCGGGCACGCCGCCCACCACGCCTGCCCTGGCCAGCGACCCGGCGGTCCCCCGGGTCGCCGCCAGCTCCAGGTGGGCCCGGAACGCGGCCATCGCCTCGTCGGTGACGATCCCACCGGTCCAGGCGACGTCGGTGCCCCGGAAGTAGGCGGCCGCCACCTCCGGCAGATGCCCGGACAGGGCGCCGGGCAGGCCGGCGCCCCATTCCGGGCCGAATCGATCTGCGGACACGGTCATCTCGCGGTCACCCCCTGGTCGCTGGAGCAGGTGTGTACCGACGAGCCTAGCCGGGCCGGGTCCCCGATCGGCGGATGCTACGAGGTCACGTCGACCGGGGCGTGCGTGCGCAACTGCTCACGGATCCGGTCGGGCAACGGAACGGCCTGCTCGGTCACCGGATCGAACGCGACCATCACGCTGTCGACCTCCGCGCACACCGCGCCGGTGCGGTCCCGCATCACTTGGTGCACCGCGAACGAGGAGGTGCCCACCTTCGGGATGGTGAGCTCGACGGTCAGCGGCGCCGTCTCGTCCGTCACCGGACGCAGGTAGTCGAACGAGAGCTTGCGCACCACCAGCGGGTGGAGCGGGCCACCGATCGTCACGGCCTCCCGGAAGAACCGGACCCGGGACTCCTGCGCGTACTCCGCGTACAGCACGTTGTTCACGTGGCCGAGGCGATCGGAGTCGCCCCAGCGCACCTCGATCTGACAGGTGTGTGCCATCGCGGATCAGTCCCTCGTCAGCTTGCGGTGGGTGACGCGGTGCGGGCGGGCGGCCTCGGCACCGAGCCGCTCGACCTTGTTGGCCTCGTATGCCTCGAAGTTACCCTCGAACCAGAACCACTTGCCCTCCTCGACGTTGCCCTCCCAGGCGAGGATGTGGGTGCAGGTCCGGTCCAGGAACCAGCGGTCGTGGGAGATCACGACGGCGCAGCCGGGGAACTGCTGCAGCGCGTTCTCCAGCGAGCTCAGCGTCTCGACGTCGAGGTCGTTGGTCGGCTCGTCGAGGAGGATCAGGTTGCCGCCCTCCTTGAGGGTCAGCGCCAGGTTCAGGCGGTTGCGCTCACCACCGGACAGCACCTCCGACCGCTTCTGCTGGTCCGGGCCCTTGAAGCCGAACGCGCTGACGTAGGCGCGCGAGGGCATCTCGTTCTGCCCGACCTCGATGAAGTCGAGGCCGTCGGAGACGACCTCCCACACCGTCTTCTTCGGGTCGATGTTCGCGCGGGACTGGTCGACGTAGCTCAGCTTGACCGTGTCACCAACCTTCACACTGCCCGAGTCCGGCTGCTCCAGACCGACGATCGTCTTGAACAGCGTGGTCTTGCCGACACCGTTGGGGCCGATGACACCGACGATGCCGTTGCGCGGCAACGTGAACGACAGGTCCTTGATCAGGACCCGGTTCTCGAAGCCCTTGTCGAGGTGGTCGACCTCGACCACGACGTTGCCGAGGCGCGGCGGCGTCGGGATCTGGATCTCCTCGAAGTCGAGCTTGCGGTGCTTCTCGGCCTCGGCGGCCATCTCCTCGTACCGGTCGAGGCGGGCCTTGTTCTTCGTCTGCCGGGCCTTCGCGCCCGAACGGACCCAGGCGAGCTCCTCCTTGAGCCGCTTCTGCAGCTTCTGGTCCTTCTTGCCCTGAACCTCGAGGCGCTCCGCCTTCTTTTCCAGGTAGGTGGAGTAGTTGCCCTCGTACGGGTGCAGCTTGCCGCGGTCGACCTCACAGATCCACTGCGCGACGTGGTCAAGGAAGTAGCGGTCGTGGGTGACGGCGAGCACGGCGCCCGGGTAGGAGGCGAGGAACTGCTCGAGCCA
Source organism: Rhodococcus sp. NPDC058532 (assembly GCF_042719255.1). NCBI lineage: Bacteria > Bacillati > Actinomycetota > Actinomycetes > Mycobacteriales > Nocardiaceae > Rhodococcus > Rhodococcus sp. NPDC058532. Next base: position 73,008 of record NZ_JBHXNU010000003.1, on the reverse strand, counting down.
GAGCACCGACTCGGCGTCCAGGTGGTTGGTCGGCTCGTCGAGGAGCAGCAGGTCCGGCTTGCTCAGCAGCAGCTTGCACAGCGCGACGCGGCGGCGCTCACCACCGGACAGGTGCGTGACGGGCTCATCGGCGGGCGGGCAGCGCAGCGCGTCCATCGCCTGCTCGAGCTGGGAGTCGACGTCCCACGCGTCGGCATGGTCGAGCTCCTCCTGGAGCTTGCCCATCTCCTCCATCAGCTCGTCGGAGTAGTCGGTCGCCATCAGCTCGGCGATCTCGTTGAACCGGTCAAGCTTGACCTTGATCTCGCCGAGGCCCTCCTCGACGTTGCCGCGGACGGTCTTCTCCTCGTTGAGCGGGGGCTCCTGCATGAGGATGCCGACGGTGGCCTCCGGGTCGAGGAACGCCTCACCGTTGGACGGCTGGTCGAGGCCGGCCATGATCTTGAGGATGGAGGACTTGCCGGCGCCGTTCGGGCCGACGACACCGATCTTGGCTCCCGGGTAGAAGCTCATCGTGACGTCATCGAGGATGACCTTGTCGCCGTGCGCCTTGCGCACCTTCTTCATCGTGTAAATGAACTCCGCCATGCGCACCAGCGTATCGGGAGGACAGGTGCCGCCCCAATCCACGGCCCGGCGGTCACACCACGGTGCGCGGCCTCACCGCATCACGCCGTCGACGAACACCGCGGCGTCGTCGAACGCCGCCGCCGGGGTGCCCAGGTGATCCGCGGACGGGTACACCCGGAAATCGACGTCGGTCCGGGACGCCGCGAGCTGCCCGGTGAACACCAGGGTGAGCGGGATCGGCACCACCAGGTCGACGGCGCCCTGCCCGAGGAACAGTCGGCGGTCGTAGCCGCCGGTCGGCACGCCGAGATACTCGGTCAGCGCGGGCCGCAGGTCGTGCAGCGGCCGGGAGAACAGGTCACCGACCGACGCGCCGCCGAGGTACTCGTTGAACTCGAGGGTGCATACCCGCTGCGCGATGGTCGCGAGTTCGCGGCCGCGGGGCGAGAGGTAGGAGTCGATGTTCAGGTCGGGGCGCGCGGACCGCAGCCCCGCCATCGTGAACAGCGTGAACTTGGTCAGCCCGGCGACACCGATGTTCGGGATGCCGGGCCTACCCAGCGCGAACACCTGGTCGAGGTTGGTCGGTGCACCGAGGGCGACCGCGCCGCGGTAGTCGAGCTCCGGCGCGTACGCGGTGGCCAGGTGGGCGGCGCTGAGGGCCGCGTGCCCGCCCTGCGAGAGGCCAGCGACCACCCAGCGCGGGGAGAGCGTGGGGACCAGCTGCCGCCCGGCGCGCACCATGTCGACCACGTCGTGCGCCGCCGCGACACCGTCGAGGTACGCGAGCTCGCCCGGGGTGCCGAGGCCCGCATAATCGGTGGCGACGACCGCGTACCCGCGCCGCAGCCACCGATCCATGAACTCCGCCTCCACCGCGGTGCCACCGACCGCGGACGGCGCGCACTGGTCGGCGAGGCCGATGGTGCCGTGCGCATACGACACCACCGGCCAGCCACCCGGCGGGGCCTGCCCCTGCGGCACATACACCGCCCCGGAGCTCAGCCGGGATGCGCCGCGGTGATCGGCGGTGCGGTAGGTGACCCGGTACCCGTCCGCCGCTCCGGGGAGCGCGGCCTGCGGGGGCAGCGGCTGCGTGTCGACGACGCTGCCGGGTCCGTCGGCGGGCGGGGCCGCCGCGGCCGGTGACGTCGCGATCGGGGCCACCCCCGCGAGCGCCGCCGTCACCGCCGCCAGCAGCGCCGTCCTCCATCGCATCCCAGGCATCCGTGCCCTCCCGTCCGTGACCGATCCGTGCCGATCCGATCACGGTAGGCGCACACCGGGCCCGGGTCCGGGTTTCGGGACATCGCGTCCGCGCTCACCCGACGACGGCGACCTCCTCGTTCACCGCCTCCGCGCCCTCGTCGGGATCGTCGAGCCCGTCCGCCTCGGACGGCGGAACCTTCGATGTCCGGTCGAGCTTCGCGGTGCAGCGGGCGAGGTCGGGGCCGACCGCGGTTGCCCGCATCTCGAGGTCGGATCGTTCGACGCCATCGCGGTTCGTGTACTCGTTGGTGCGCAGCTGGCCGTACGCGATGATCGGATCCCCCTTCATCAGCGATGCGCCGACGCCCCCGACCAGTCGGCGCCAGCAACTGACGGTCAGGTAGAGCGTGCCGCCGTCGGTCCACTCCCCCGCCGCCTGGTCGAACCGCCGGGCATTGCTGGCCATCCGGAAGCTCAGCACCTCCTCGCCCGCGTTGGTGGATCGTTTCACCGGATGGGTGATGACGGTGCCGACCACCGCCGTGTGCGTCTCGTACATGTCCGCCCTCCTGTTCCGGGGCTGGTCGCCCCCCACCGACCACCGTGCCCGGGAGCGGGCCGATGCGGGAGGGGCCAACGGCGGGTTGTGGACAACCCGCGAATCGCTCCACAGCGGGGACGGATCACCGGTTCGCGGCGCGACCGTCGTCGGGGGACTGTGGTAGCGCGACCGCCGCCGGGTCAGGGGGCAGCGGCGGCGGGGACGAGACCCGCGAGGGCCTGCGCATAGGCGGCCAACCGGTCACTGGTGTACGTCTCGGGATCACTGACCGCGAGCCTGCCGAGCATCTCCGCGAACGACATCATCGTGTGCCCAAGCAGCTCGGCGTCGAACCCGGCGAGCGCCGGTTCCAGCCCAATGCCGATGCGCGCCAAGTCGACCGCGCGGTCGAGGATCGCCGCCCGCGCGGTCCGCAGATGGTCGCGGTATTCGCTCGGTGCGTCGTCGGGTCCGGTGAGGATCAGGCGCCACCGGGTCGGGTTGTCGAGCACCACCCGAACGAACGCGGTCACGGTGCCGCCGTACGCGGCGGCCGGTCCGGTGCGGGTCATATCGGTGGGCAACGTGGCCAGCACCTGAGCAACCGCACGCTGGTACTCACGGTCGAGCAGCGCGGATACGAGGTCACCGCGGGTGCGGAACACCGTGTACAGCACCGGTTTTCCGACGCCCGCTTCCGCGGCGACCGCCTCCATGCTCAGGTCATGCAGACCCGACCGTCGGGTGACCTCGAACGCGGCGTCGAGAAGTTGCTCGCGGCGCTGCGCGGGAGGTAGCCGCGGCGCGTACCTGCGGCGGGGGCGTTCGGCGCCGCTCGCACCGGCTTTCGTCACGGACATCACCTCCGTCGATCACCCTACGGTCCGGCCCGCGGCGACCGAACCCGACCCAATCCTACGCAACCGTTGTATTCGACGACGAGCATTGCTACGGTCGCGTTGTATTCCGTGGTGGCGGAGCCCACCCGACCCGAGGAGGCGTCCCGATGTCCGACCCGCGCATGATGGCCGGCCGCGGCTGGCCGTTCGACCCCACCCGCCCCCGCCGGGACTTCGGCTTCTTCGGCCCGGACTCCCCCACCTGGAAGGTGTGGACGCATCCGACCGCGCTGATCGGTTTCCAACGCGCGGTGACCCTCGAGCACTTCGACCCGATGCTCGCCGCGGCCGTCGCCGACGCCGACGGCATCTACACCGACCCGCGCGGGCGGATGGACGGCACCCTGTCCTACTTCCTGCTCGTCGCGGTCGGCGACAGCCGCACCGCGACCGCGACGGCCGAACTGCTGATGAAGGTGCATGCCAGGGCGACCGGCATCGAGCCAATCTCCGGCAAGCGGTATAGCGCCAACAACCCGGCCAGCCAGCTGTGGATCCACGTCACCGGATGGCACTCGGTCCTCAAGTGCTACGAGATGTTCGGCCCGGGTCCGCTCTCACCCGCGGAGGAGTCGCGATACTGGGCCGACTGCGTGACGGCGGCGGAGCTGCAGACCTGCAGGCCCGCCGACGTGCCCACCTCGCGGGACGAGGTGCGCGCGTACTTCGACGCGGTCCGGCCGACGCTGTGTTCGTCGGAACGCGCCCTCCGCGGCATGCACTACCTGCTGCGCACCCGAGGCGGGCGGGGACGCGGCAGGCTGTGGGCGACGAGCAGGGCGCTTGCCCCGGCGACCATCGCGACGCTGCCGAAGTGGATGCGCACCCTCGGCGAGTTCGATCAGCCCGCTGCCCTCGACCGCGCCGTCGTCCCCGCCGCGCGGGCCGTGGTGCGGGCCACCCGGTCGCCCGCCGCCATGAGCCGGGTCGTCGCGGGCACGCTCCCGATGACGCGGTCCGTGCTGCAGTGGCACTTCGACAATCCGACCGCCCAACGTGCCGAGGTCGTCAGCCCGGCCGAGGCCAGGGAGCGGCTGCACGCGACCCCGGCCTGACCGATCGGCGACGCGGCTACTTCCAGCCCTCGCGATCGCGGCGCGCCAGTTCCGCAAACATCGCGTTGTGGGCGGCGAGGTCGGCGTCGTCATCGCGGTCCGCGGCCCGGTCGATGCGCTTGGCGACCTTCCGGTCCGACCGCGACCACTGCACCAGCAGGGCGAGCATCACCAGCACCAGCGGAATCTCCCCGGTCGCCCAGGCGATGCCGCCGCCGACCTTCTGGTCACCGAAGAGGTCGTCGTTCCAGCCCAATGCCAGCGACCGGTAGTACCAGCCACCGATGACCTCCATCGTGCTCATCAGCGCGATCCCGAAGAACGCGTGGAACGGCAGCGACCCGAATACCATCGCCAGCTTCGTCACCGGCTCGATCTGGCGCGGCGCCGGGTCGATCCCGATCACCACCCAGTAGAACAGGTAGCCGCTGAGGATGAAGTGCAGGTTCATCAGCAGATGCGCACCGTGCGAGTCCAGCGTCGAGCCGAAGATCCCGCCGAGGTAGAGGGCGTAGAAGCCTCCGACGAACAGCACCGACGCGACCAGCGGGTGCGTGACGAAGCGGGAAAACCGGCTGTGCAGCGCCGCGAGCAGCCATTCGCGCGGGCCCGGTGCACCGTCGGAGCCCGCCGGCTTGAGGGCACGCAACGCCAGGGTCATCGGGCCACCGAGCACCAGCAGCACCGGCGCGAGCATCGACAGCGCCATGTGGGCGCCCATGTGGACGCTGAACACGGCGGGCGCGTATCGGCCGAGCCCGGACGAGGTGCCGATCAGCAGGGTCGCGCAGCCGAGCAGCCACGCGACGGTCCGGCCGATCGGCCACGCGTCCCCGCGCGCCTTCAGCCTGCGGACCCCGATCACGTACCAGACCGCGGCGATGATCGCGGCGGTCCCGAAGATCAGGTCGAATCGCCAGTCGAACATCAGCCGGGAGACGGTCGGCGGACCGTCCAGGTTGTAGCCGAGCTGCACCTCCGCGGGAGTCGGGCGGATGTCCTCCGGCGGCGGCGGGGTCCTGCCGAGCCCCACCGCGAGACCGATCGTCGCGGCGAACACGATCGCCTCGCCGCCCGCGAACCGGACCAGCGCACCGCGCGAGGTCGGGTCGGCGGCCAACGCGGGCAGCGCCCGTCGCCGCTGCAGAAACCCGAACACGCCGAGAATCACCAGTGCGACCGTCTTCGCGACGAGCAGCCACCCGTAGGTGCTGGTGAACAGCTCGTCGAGGGGCAGCCGGACCAGGCCGTTGATCACACCGGAGAACGCCATGATCACGAACGCCGCCGTCGCGATCACCGAGAACCGGCGGGCCGCCAGATCGGTGTGCTCACCGCCGCGGCGGGCATGCACCAGCAGCGCGAACAGTCCACCCGCCCACACCGATGCCGCGATCAGGTGCCACAGCAGGCTGTTCGTCGCCATGTCGTGGGAGCCGCCTGCCGACGAATGCCCGGTCAGCGCGAGCGGGATCAGGGTCACGATACCGAGCCCGAGCACCACCGGCGTCCAGTTCCACCGCAGCAGCATCCGCGAACAGACCGCAAGCAGGATCGCCAGGATCGCCGTGTTCCGCCACGCCCCGGCCAGCTCGATCTGCGGGATCGCCTTCCACAGGTTCTCCGGCTTCAACGCCTCCGCGAACGGCTGCCCCGCGGTGTCCGACACCGTCAGCGGGACCAGGACCAGCGCACACGCCGCCCACACGATCGCCGCATTCGAGGCGGTCCGCACCGCCCGATAGCCGCCGACATCGAGGACACCCGACTTCTGCGGCGGCACCAGGAACGACGCCAGCAGCAGCGACCCGATCGCGATGACCGCCGCGACCTCGCCGATCGCCTTCACCGCCGGCAGCCCGTACGTCGTCAACGGTCCGGGGTCGGGGATACCGAGCCGGACCAACGCCTCCGACGCCGACAGCCCAACGATGATCGCCGCCACCAACCCGGCGATCAGGCCGAGGGTGACGAAGATGGGGACCGCGCTCTCCCCCGCCCGACGGGACGGTGGTGCTTCGGAGTGGGCGAGCTCGGGTGATGCCATGACCACCAGGGTAGGAGGCGGCGGAGTGTGAACCACGCCCAGGTTCCACCGCGCCGCCGTGTGCCGGTCCGACCCGCCCGCCCGCAGCCGGTAGACTCCTGACCCGATCCCACGCCGGGGTCATGCCTCCGTAGCTCAGTTGGATAGAGCAAGAGCCTTCTAATCTCTAGGTCGCAGGTTCGATTCCTGCCGGGGGCACACAGTGACACTGCCGTCCTCCGGGGCGTCGTGCCATTCACCGAAGCCCGACCCGTGTGACGTGAAACACTATGCGGTACGACTCCGATAGACCGGGTTGAGGTGAGTCCCATGCCCGAACATCACACCGGCCGCCCCGGCCCGCACATCCTCGAGAACCGTCCGACCGCTCCGTGCCGGTCGCCACCGCGCTGACGATCGTCCCCGACCCGGTGGCGAGGACCGGACGCATCGCGCGCTCCGACCGATGCGTCCGATCCGTCGCACCGATGCTCGCAACCCCTCTAGGTGAAGGTGCAGAGAACCATGGAATTCATGACACAACTCATCGGCGTGCTCGACAAGCTGCTGGACGTGATGGGCAAGATGCAGGGCCCAGGCGGAGGTGGCGGCGGCGCCGGAATGGGCAGCCTCGGCAGCCTCGGCGGGCTCAGCGGCTGATCACGCGGCGACGGCCCCGGCCCACCGGCCGGGGCCCTCGCCGTGTTTCGGGTCGTCTCGACCCGGCCGCGATTCGCCTGCGCGCACGATTCGTGCGCGGTAAAGTCGACTCCTGAATTTGCCGCCCCCGCACAGGCGTCGGCGGAGTGTCAGGGCACTTCGGACAGCCTCGTTCCCGAAGCAACCCCCGGTGATTTCGCGTCGATAGGCCCCGCGAATCGCAGATCGCTGTCGCGTCCGTGAGAACCGCCAGATCAGTTCCGATCAAATGGGGATCGCCATGAAGATGGCCACCACTCTGGTCATGCCCGTGCTCGTCGCAGCAACCATCGTCTCCGGCGCGGGCACCGCGTCCGCGCAATTGCCCGCGCCGCCACCACTGCCCGCGCTACCCGACCTACCCGACCTACCCGCGCTGCCGCCGTTGCCGACGGTGTCGCTGCCGGAACTGCCCGCGCTGCCCGCCCCCGACCCGGTGCCGGTGGACCTGCCCGCCGTGCCGGTGCCCGCCGTGGAGCTCCCCGCGGTGCCCCTCCCCGATCCGATGCCGGTCGCCCTTCCGCCGGTGACGCTCCCCGACCCGATCCGGGTGGACCTGCCCGCACCTCCCCCGCCGCCGCGGGTACCCACGCTCGACGAGGTCGCGACGATGCTCGGACTGCAACCGCCGCCGACCCCCGCGATGGTCACCGCACAGTTCGCGGAGCAGACGTGGCCGGACAACGAGCCGAAGCGGGAGGCGTTCAACGAGATGACGAACGAGATCACCATCGGCTGGAACAACGGCGGTCAGCAACGCATGATGCTCGGCTCGTTCGTCGGCCTGGCGATCGGCTGCGTGTCGATCTTCCCGAACTTCATGGCGGGCTGCATGCTCGGCAACCTCATCGGGGCAGGCGTCGGCGCGGTGGTGGGCATCGACGAGGGGAACCCGAAGGCACGCCCGTCGGTGGAGAAGTTCTTCGCGACACCGTGACCCGCGCGTCAGGCGCGGCGGACCACCGTCAGCTTCGACACCCGGGAGGAGATGCGTCGGTCCTCGCCGTCGCGGAGCAGCGCGATGCCGGACCGGATCTCCTCGACCACCCAGGTGCCCGCCGTGTCCGAGATGTGGACGAGGTCGCCCGTCTGCACCGTGTCACCCATCGCATCCTCCGCCTTCTCGCGCCGCAGCGCGGACGCGTCGTGTGTTGTCGTTGCCGACAATTATCACGTGGCGCTGCCCCGCCGCGGCGGACTGGGGCGGATTCGCCGTCACCGACCGGCCAGGTGCGCGCGGTCCGCCCGGCTGATCGTGACGGCAGCGACGATCACCCCGACCACCACACCGACCAGGGTGTCGACCACCCGACTGACCGCCGTCCCGGTGTCGACGGTGGCACCGAGACCGATCACGAGCAGGGCCATCGGCGTGACGAACAGTGAGCACAGGGCGTAGTTCCGGGTGGCGGTCACCTCCGCCGCGACCTGCAGCACCGCGATGATGACGACGCACTGCCAGTAGCCGAGGGACAGCGCGATCAGGGCCGCCGCGATCACCGCGCCGCCCACGTTTCCGAGCAGTCGCTGGATTGCGCGCTGCACCGTCTGCCCGTAGGTCACCCCCTGCATCGCGGCCATCGCACCCATCGACGCCCACAGCGGATGGTCGAATCCCAGTTCCGCCGCCAGCCAGCCGGCGACGGCGGAGGCGACGACGATCCGGGCTGCGTACTCGGTCACGGCGCGGGTGCGCAGGCCCGCGACGCCGACCGCAACGAACGACGGCGGGCGGGGCAGCGGCGGGGCGCCGGTCCCGGCTCCGAGGATGGTGCGGTGCCGCTTCGCCTTCCGCAGTTCGGCCTCGTGCCGCACCACCTCGTCGAGTCGTCTCGGGTCGCCGAGTTCCCATTCGTCGAGTGCGGCGTCGGCCTCACCGAGGATGGCCGCGAGGTCGCTGGCGTTGGTGTGCCCGGTCGACGTGGCCGTCAGTACCAGCTTCTCCCTTGCCGAGGTGATCGCGTCGCGGGCGGCCGCGGGATCCGCGCCTGCGGGCACCGCGGCAGCGGCGGCGAGCGCCCGTGCCACCGCGAGCCGGGCGGGTCCCCAGGGCAGGAACAGCAACGGAACCAGCGCGACGCCGAGGCCGACGGTCGCGCCGACCGTCGAACTCACCAGCGCAACAGCGAGATCCGCCGCGGACGCGGTAGAGCCGACGGCCGCGGTCGCGGCGAAGACGAGGATCACCGGGCCCGGTCCGGCGATGCGGAACGCGGCGAGCACCGCTGCGGCGGCGCCGGACAGCACCGCGATCGACGCGATCTGCGCCCACACCGGCAGCCCCGCCAACGCGATCAGGCCGCCGACCAGTACCGACGAGACGACAAGGATCCCGACGGATCCGACCTTCTCCGCCGTGCGGCGCAGCGGGTCATGGCGTGCGAACGCCGAGGTGAGGGCGCTCAGGACCGCGAGTCCGGCGACGTCGCCGTGCCCGGTAAGCCCGAAGACCACGAGGACCAGCGTCGCGGCCAACCCGACCCGCACCGAGACGGCGAGGGTCGCGTCCGCGGGTCGGACGACGAAGGCCCGCCGCCAGGTCTCGGCGGACACCGTGTGGGCGAGGGCGTCACGCGTCCGACGGGGGCGGACGATCGGGGTTCGGGTCGGCATCGCCCAACGATAGCAATAGTTCACTAGTAAAATACATATGAAATAGTATGACCTCGGTCGCCTACGATGACCTCATGCCACCCAGCGCGCCCGGCGAGGACTTCATCGACCACGTTCGACGACAGTGGTCCCGAACCCACCCGGAGGTGGACGCCGCCCCGATCGAGGTCATCGGCCGCATCACCCGGATCGGGTCACTCGCGCTGCACGAGCTGGACCGCGCCCTTGCCGGCAGCGGCGTCTCCCGGATCGAATTCGAGATCCTCTGCGCCCTCGCCCGCAGCGATCGACCCCTCCGGGCCAGCGAGGTCACCACCGCGACCATGACGAGCGGCGCATCGACGACCAAGCACACCGACCGCCTGACCCGCATCGGCCTGGTCGAGCGACTCCGCTTCGAACGCGACGGACGGGTGGTGCTCCTGCAGCCGACCGACGCCGGGCGCGCACTGGTGGACCGCGAATTCCCCGCCCGGGTGGAGCGGGACCGGCGGCTGCTCGAGGGCCTCGACGCCGACGAACAGGCCACCCTCGCGGACCTGCTGCGCCGGGTCGCGGGGAACTTCGCCGCTCCCTGACGCGATGAACGGGGGTTCATGTGCCATCGCCGTCCGGGAACTGGCACATGAACCCCCGTTCAATCCGTGGCCCGACCGCCGAGATGACGTCGCCGCGCCGGGAGCTCGACCACCGGGATCATGCGATCTCACCGCGCTGCCCGCACTCCCCGACCGCGGTCCGCAACGCCGCCCGCTCGGCCGTGTCGACGGTGAGCCCGTACTTCACCTTGATCCGGATGTACGAGTCGACGTACCCGCACCGAAACCCGCCGGGGGGCAGGTAGTCGGCGGCGTCCTGGTCACCCTTCGACCTGTTCGCCGACGGATCGGAGGCCATCAGGTTCTGCGCGTCGTTCGCGATCGCCCGGCGGGCAACCTGGTCGAGTGCGCGCGCGCCCGAGCGCCACGCCTCGGCCAACGGCACGATGTGTTCCGCGTCGACCGCGGAGGGGTCGGTCGTCCACCGGTACTCCCTGAGCGCACCGGTGTCCCGGTCGAGGACGCCGTACCGGTCGAGCCAGCCGCCGCCCCTGCCGACCGTCAACCGGCAGGTCTTCGGGTCGAGGCGCACCGATCCGGACGCGTCCCGGAGCATCATCACGTCGCGGGTGGTGCAGCGGGCGTACGCCGCGAACTCGGGGCCGAATCCGTGCTCCGGACGGTTGGTGTCCCAGTGCGGGAACCGGTCCCGGCTGTAGCCGTCCATCGACGCCTCGGCCGCGACCTGTAGCCGGGCGAGTTGGTCGGCGAGATCGCCCGCGACCACCTCCGGCGTCGACCCGGAATCGTTGCGCTCCCACTCGTCGAGCAGCACGTAGCCGACGGCGACGAGCACCACGACCAGGAAGGACAGGGCCGCGCGCAGCACCCGGCGCACGGTGCGCGACAACCGCGCGTTGAGGGACGGACGCACGGAAATCTCCTGGACGCTCTGACGGGACGGCAGAGTATCGCCCGCGGCGATCCGAATCTGGTGACGGCGCGCGGATCCCGCCCACGACTGTGATGCAGATTACCCACCCGGCGACGCCCTCGTCACGGGTGGCCGGGCACCATGATCCGGGCCAGCACCCCGCGGTGGTCGGAGCCGGGCAGGTCGACAACGCCGACGTCGGTCGCCCTCGCGCCCGCGACCAGGATCCGGTCGATCGACAGCAGCGGCGGCAACCAGCGGTCCGCGGGATAGCTGCGCAGCACCCCGGAGCCCGCCTGCTCGGCGGCGTCGCGAACACCGTCGCCGAGCAGGGCACGGAACTGGGCGTGATCCCAGGTCGCATTGAAATCCGCTGCCATGACGACGGTGTCGGCGTCGGTGCGCAACCCGTCCAGGATGCCGTGCAGCCGGTCCAGTTCGTCGGCCCAGATCGGCGTCTGATGCCGCGGCCACGGCGGCACCGGATGCGCCGCAAGCACCGTCAGCGAGTCGCCGCCGGGCAGCGTCGCCCGCGCGGAGAGCGCGGCCATCGCAAATCCGGGGTGCTGCACCTGCTCCGACAGCGGGTATCGGCTCCAGATGCCGGTGCCGTCCGCACCGGATGCGGCGGGTCGCACGTAGCGATAGGGCAACAGCTCGTCGAGACCCGACGCGGTCAGCCCGTCCATCGCCGTTACGGTCAGTTCATTCACGGTCATCAGGTCGACGCCACGCGAACGCACCTGCGCGACAACCGACTCCGGATCCGCCTTCCCGAACTCGATGTTCGCCTGGAGGACCGTCAGCCCGCGCTCCGGGTTCGCGCCCGACCCGGCGTCGTGCACGTACAGCGGCGCCTGGGTCCAGGCCGCCCCGGCGGCGACCGCGGTCGCGACCGCGAGGCCGAGCCGATCCCGGACGGCGAGAAACACCAGCACCGCCAGCACGATCCCCGATACCAGGTAGGGCGCGGCCGCGGCCGCGACGACGATCGGCGCCGAGGTCACCGGCACCACGTGCGCAAGGACACCCGCGGCCGCCGCCGCGACCGCCGCCCATCCGACGACGAGTGCGCCCCAACGAATCACCCGGGTCGACGACCTCGTCCGCCCGGTATCGCGCCCGGGGACGAGGGTCACTCGGGCACCCGTCGCGCCACCAACGCCGCCCCGATGTGCGGCAGGTCGGCGGGGTCGGAGGGGTTGAGCCCGGTCAGTTCGAACACCCGGCGCATCCGGTAGTCGACCGTGTTCGCGTGCACCGCGAGGGTGGCCGCGGTCGCCCTCCGGTTGAGCCCGCTATCGACATAGGTCTCGAGGGTCTGCATCAGTTCCGGCTTCCCCACCAGCGGAGCCAGCAGCGCAGCCAGTTCGCGTTGGGCGGCGCTCGGCCTGCTCAGTTGGTATTCGAGCAGCACGTCCGACAGCCGGTACAAGCCGGACGGACGATCCGACCTGGTCACCAGCGCAACGATTTCCGCGGTCTGCTCGACCGCCGACGGCACCCCCGCTGGCGTCGCGACCGCCCCGGCGACGTGAAAATCGGCGCCGAGCACCCGCCCGAGCCGGTCGACGACGGCCCGCAACTGCTCCCAGTCCGGGGCGCTGGCCGGGCACGGCACCAGCGCCAGCCCCCCGCCGCTGTCGATCACCGTCAAGGCAGGCTCCCCGGTGATCCGGTCCAGTTCGGTCTGCACCCGGCGCAGCTTCCGGCGTCCGGCGACGGTTCCGCTGACCCCGGAACCGCGCTCGTCGTCGTTCTCGCCGATCGCCAGGGTCAAGGCGAGGTAGTGCGGGGCCAGCCGCAGCCCGGTGCGGTGCACGACGGAGTCGAGATCCTCCCCCGCGACCAACGCCGACATGAACGACCGCCTGCCCGAGTTCGCCTGGCTCTCCATGCTCTGCCGTTCCTCGAAGTAGGCGGCGCTCACCGCGATCGTCAACCGGCGCAGGAAGTCCAGGATCATTGTCATCAGCGTCTGGACGTCGTCGATGTCGTCCGGGCCCGCACCGTCGAGCAGTTCGCCCGCCGCGAGACCGATCCCGGCGTGGTAGGCGTGCAGCACGGCATCGAGCGGCACCCCCTCCTCGGCGCGGCGGGCCGCGGAACTGCGCTGCTCGACGAGTTCGGAGTCGCGGGCCCCGCGACGCTCGCGGACCAGGGTGGCGAAGAGCTCCATGTTGCGGAGCACGATGTCGGAGATCTCCCCGTGCACCGCTTCCCGCGGCAGCGCCCGGTAGATGGGCAGCTCGTCCATCAGTCGGCCGATCACGCGGGCGGTCAGGTCGGGGGCGGCGTTGGACAGCCACTGCGCCGCCGGCCTTCCCGCGATGCGCAGCGGCGGTACCACCCGGTTGTCTACGGTCACGGATTCCTCCCAATACCGGACATTACGGAAAATCTACTGCGTCGCTCCTGTCTGGCTACCACGCAGCGACCCGGATGTCACCGCGGGACCCGCTCTCGGCGTGGCGTCGCCGCGCTCGCCCGAACCGCGAGGGTCCTGACGTAGGGTTCGAAAAACACCAGGTCGTCGCCGATCCGGCGGTGACAACGACGGACGGCGGAACGCATGGATGCGGTCGAGAAGTCAGCGATGACCGTCGGAGACTACACATACGACGTCACCCTCGCCGGACCGGCGGGCGGAGCACCGGTCGTGTTGTTGCACGGTTTCCCCGAGACGGCCGCCTGCTGGCACCCGGTCCTGCCTGCCCTCGCCCGCGCGGGATTTCGGCTGATCGCGCCGAACCAGCGCGGGTACTCCGCTGGCGCGCGCCCGGCGGGTGTGGAGCACTACGCGATCGACGCACTCGGCGGCGACGTCCTTGCCCTGCTCGATCACCTGGAACTACGGTCCGCGCACCTCGTCGGTCACGACTGGGGCGCCGCGGTCGCCTGGTGGACCGCGGCCAACCACCCGGACCGGGTCCGTTCCCTGACGGCGGTCTCGGTGCCGCACCCGGCGGCGTTCGGGTGGGCACTGCGCATGGACGACGACCAGAAGGCCCGGTCCCGCTACATCGGCGTGTTCCGGAATGGACACTCCGCCGAGCAGGTCCTGCTGGCCGACGGCGCGGGGCGCCTGCGCGAGATCTACGCGGGCGTGGACCCGGCCCTCGTCGACGAACACGTCCGCGTCCTCACCGAGCCGGGCGCCCTCACCGCTGCCCTGTCCTGGTATCGGGCGATGGGGCGCGACGTCGCGGAGACCCCCGCCGTCCGGGTACCGACCACCTATGTGTGGAGCGACGGCGACGACGCGCTGGGCCGGGCGGGTGCCGAGAAGTGCGCCGAGTTCGTCACCGGGCCGTACCGGTTCGTCGAACTCGACAGCGTCAACCACTGGGTGCCCGAACAGGCACCCGAGAGTCTTGCGGCCGCGATCATCGCCCGCGTGGAAGGAGTGTCGGCATGAACGGAATCGTCATCGTCCTGCTGGGCGCACTGCTGTGCTTCTACGGCATTCGCTCACTGCACCTGGCCGTCCTCGCCTCCGGATTCGGGTTGGGCTGGCTGGTCACCGACCTGTTCAACGCCGCGTTCTGGACGCTCGTGCTCTTCGGCCTGATCGGGGCGGCCGCGGCGTGGGTGCTGACCACCCTCGTCTTCAAGTTTTCGGCGTACTTCATCGGCGGCATCTCGGGCGCCATGGCAGGCGCGAAGCTGGCGGACGCGCTGCAGCCCGGCGAGAACAACTGGGCGCTGAGCTGGATCGTGATTCTCGCGCTGGCGGTCGCCGCCGCCTTCGTCGCGGACAAGTACCGGGCGCGGGCGCTGCTGTGGCTGACCTCCATCGGCGGCGCAAGCATGATCCTCAGCGGCCTCGGCACCATGACCGGCGCGCTCGAGTTCCTCGCCCACCCCGACTCCGGTGTCCAGCAGGTCACCTCGACCCTGGTGTGGATCGCGCTGGCCGTCGCGGGCTGGATCGTCCAACGCCGACTCTTCCCGGAGAAGCTGGGGCTTCAGCCCACCGACTCGCGGCGGTAGGGCGCGCGGACGGCCAGCAGCGCAGCCAACCCGACGGCGAGGACCACGAGCAGCCCCAGGATGCCTGCGCGGTCGCTGCCGAACATCCACGCGAACAGCCCGAACAGGGTCGGCGACAGGAACGACACCGCCCGGCCGGTCGTGGCGTAGAGACCGAACATCTGCCCCTCCCGCCCGGCCGGGCTCAGCCGGGCCATGAACGTGCGGGCCGCGGACTGCGCCGGCCCGACGAACAGGCACAGCAGCAGACCGAGGAACCAGAACGCGACCGGCCCGGACACCGCCAGCAACGCGGCACCCACCGCGAGCATGGACGCGAGCGAGGTCACGATCACCGACTTGGGGCCGAACCGATCGTCGAGGCGTCCGGCCACCAACGCGCCGACCGCCGCAACAACATTGGCCGCGACACCGAACAGCAGCACGTCACCGGACGCGATGCCGTACACGTTGACCGCCAGCACCGCGCCGAAGGTGAACACGCCGGCGAGCCCGTCCCGGAACAGGGCGCTGGCCACCAGGTATCCGACCGTGCGGCGGTCGTGCGCCCACAGGGCGGTCAGGTCGCGCCAGAGCAGCCGGTAGGAGCCGACGAAACCCGGCCCGGCGGCCGCCGCCTCGCGCCGCGGCACCTCCGGCACCGCGAACAGCACCGGCACCGCGAACACCGCGAACCACACCGCAGCGAGGACCACGACGGTCCGGATGTTCAGCCCACCGTCGGTGCTCAGACCAAACAATCCCCGCGCGGGCCCGTCCCCGGCAATGAACCCGACATAGCACACCAGCAGCAGCACGATCCCACCGAAATAACCCATCGCCCAACCGAACCCGGATACCCGACCGATGCTGTCCGGCGACGAGACCTGCCGCAGCATCGCGAAGTACGGCACCTGCGCGAGCTCGAAGAGGACCGACCCGACACCGAGCAGCACCAGACCGAACCACAGGTACCGATGGTCGTCCCTGACGAAGAACATCGCCAACATGCAGCCGACCACGGCGGTGGTGAGCAGCGCGAGCGAGCGTTTGCGGCGGCCGGTGGCGTCGGCACGCTGACCGGTGACCGGGGCGAGGACGGCGATCAGCAGCCCCGCCGCGCCGAGGGACCAGCCGAGCCAGCTGCTCGCCGACACCGAGCCGGGGAGGTCGTCACCGACCGCGTCGGTGAGGTACACCGAGAAGACGAAGGTCACGATCACCGCGTTGAAGGCGGCGGACCCCCAGTCCCACAGCCCCCACGCGACGACCTGCCCGCGCGTTGCCACCGTGCCGTTGTCCACCGCCATGCTCATGGCGCGAGCCTAGGCCAGGAATCTGGTGCCGTCGCCGAGGGAAACACCCGACCACGGTATGCACTCTGTTGCATAGTCGCGTGGTTGCATACATACTCGGCGGGTGGCACTCGAACACGCGCTCCTGGTCTCGCTGTCGGAACAGTCGGGCTCCGGGTACGAACTGGCCCGCCGATTCGACAGGTCGATCGGCTTCTTCTGGAGCGCCACCCACCAGCAGATCTACCGCGTCCTCAAACGCATGGACGAGTCCGGGTGGGTGACCGGCGAGACGGTCGGGCAGGAGCGTCGACCGAACAAGCGGGTCTACCGGGTGTCCGCGGCCGGTCGCGCCGAACTGGCGCGCTGGATCGCCGAACCGACCGAGGTCGGGGATCTGCGCAACGAGCTCGCCGTGAAGATCCGAGCAGCCTCCCTCGGCGACCTCGACGACGTGCGCGCCGAGGTCCTCCGGCACCGGGACGGCCACGCCCGCCGCCTCGAGGTCTACCGCATGATCGAGAAGCGCGACTTCCCCGCCCCCGACCGACTGTCCGGCACAGCACTGCACCAATACCTGGTGCTGCGCGGGGGCATTCGTGTCGAGGAGGGATTCACCCAGTGGTGCGAGGAGATCCTCGATGCCCTCTGACCCCGTGCCAGCCACCCCGACCGGAAGGCCCTCCGTGACCGCGCCCTACCCGCACCTGTTGTCGCCGCTCGACCTCGGCTTCACCACCCTGCGCAACCGGGTGGTGATGGGGTCGATGCACACCGGCCTCGAGGACCGCACCCGCGACGTGCCGAAATTGGCCGCCTACTTCGCCGAACGGGCCCGCGGCGGGGTCGGGCTGATCGTCACCGGCGGCTACGCCCCGAACCGGACCGGCTGGCTGCTGCCGCTCGGGGCCGACCTGATCACCCGCAGGCAGGCCACCCGACACCGGGAGATCACCGATGCCGTGCACGCCGAGGGCGGCAAGATCGCGCTGCAGATCCTGCATGCCGGCCGCTACTCCTACCAGCCGTTGAGCGTGTCCGCGTCGTCGATCAAGGCCCCCATCAACCCGTTTCGCCCGCGAGCGCTGACCCGCCGCGGCATCGAGACGACGATCGACGACTACGTCCGCTGTGCGCGGCTGGCCAAGGAGGCCGGCTACGACGGCGTCGAGATCATGGGCGGCGAGGGCTACTTCCTCAACCAGTTCCTCGCGCCACGCACCAACCGGCGCACCGACGAGTGGGGCGGCTCGGCCGAGAATCGGCGGCGCATCGCGGTGGAGATCGTCCGCCGCACCCGCGCCGCCGTCGGCGAGCGCTTCATCATCCTGTTCCGGCTGTCGATGGCCGACCTCGTCGAGAACGGCCAGACCTGGAGTGAGATCGTCGACCTCGCAAGGGAACTCGAAAACGCGGGCACCACAATCCTGAACACCGACATTGGCTGGCACGAGTCCCGCGTGCCCACCATTGTCACGTCGGTCCCCCGCGCTGCGTTCGCGGAGTTCAGCGAACGACTCGCCAGCGAGGTGCGCATCCCGGTGTGCGCGTCGAACCGGATCAACATGCCCGAGACCGCCGAGGACATCCTGGCCCGCGGTGCCGTGCAACTGATCTCCGCGGCACGCCCCCTGCTCGCCGACCCCGACTGGGTGAACAAGGCCGCCGCCGACCGCGGCGACGAGATCAACACGTGCATCGCATGCAACCAGGCCTGCCTGGACCACGCGTTCGCGAACAAGCCCGTCTCCTGCCTGCTCAACCCGCGCGCCGGACGCGAGACCGAGCTGGTGCTCGGCCCCACCCGACGCCGCAAGTCGATCGCCGTTGTCGGCGCGGGCCCGGCCGGGCTGTCGGCGGCGCTCGGGCTCGCGCAACGCGGCCACGAGGTGAACCTGTTCGAGGCGGGCGGCGAGATCGGCGGCCAGTTCGCGATTGCCCGTCGCATCCCCGGCAAGGAGGAGTTCGCCGAAACCATCCGCTACTACACCCGCAGCCTCGAGGTCGCGGGCGTCAAGGTGCATCTGCATACCCGAGTCGACGCCGCGACCCTGATCGACGGCGGTCACGACGAGGTGGTGCTCGCCACCGGTGTCACCCCGCGCATCCCTGCGATCGACGGCATCGACCACCCGAGCGTGCTGTCCTATGCGGAGTTGGTGCGCGAGGGGAAGCCGGCCGGCGAGCGGGTCGCGGTGATCGGCGCGGGCGGGATCGGCGTCGACATCTCCGAGTACCTCACCCACGCGCAGTCCCCCGCGCTCGACCTGGCCGAGTGGAACCGCGAGTGGGGCGTCACCCACGACGAGGCGGCCGCAGGCGCGCTCACCGAGCCGATCGTCACACCGTCCCCGCGCCGCGTCTACCTGCTGCAGCGCAAGAGCACCCCGATCGGCGCCGGTCTCGGCAAGACGTCGGGGTGGGTGCACCGGGCGGCCCTGAAAAAGAAGGGCGTGCACCAGCTCTCGGGCGTCAACTACGAACGGATCGACGACGAGGGCCTGCACATCAGCTTCGGGGAGAAGCGGGAACGACCGCAGACGATCGCCGTCGACACCGTCGTCGTCTGCGCCGGGCAGGAACCGGTCCGCGAGCTCGAGTCCGCGCTGATCGCCGCCGGGATGCCCCTGCACGTCATCGGTGGCGCCGACGTCGCGGCCGAACTCGACGCCAAGCGGGCCATCGACCAGGGCACTCGGCTCGCCGCGACGCTGTAGTACCGCGGGCGCCCGGCCGCGGCACCGCATGCACGGGCGGGCGCTAGCCTGTCCGGGTGACTCTGCCTACCCCCACCCCCGACGCCCGCGCGGTCGTGACCGGCGCCTCCTCCGGAATCGGCGAGGCGCTGGCCACCGAGCTGGCCGCCCGCGGCCACTCGCTGATCCTCGTCGCCCGCCGGGAGGACCTGCTCGACGCACTGGCCGCGAAGCTGACCGCGGAGCACGCCGTCACCGTCGAGGTCCGCGCGGTCGACCTGTCCGACCGAGATCGACGGGCACCGCTGGTCGAGGAGTTGTCCGGGCGGGACATCTCGATCCTGTGCAACAACGCAGGGATCGCGACGTTCGGCCCGGTGTCGGACCTGGACCCGTCGTACGAGCGGGCGCAGGTGGATCTCAATGCCGTTGCGGTGCACGACCTCACGCTGGCCGTGCTGCCCGGGATGCTGGCCCGCGGCTCGGGCGGGATCCTGATGGTCGGGTCGGCGGCGGGCAACATGCCGATCCCGAACAACGCGACCTACGCGGCGACCAAGGCGTTCGTGAACACCTTCTCCGAGTCGCTGCGCGGCGAACTGACGGATTCCGGCGTCCACGTCACCCTGTTGGCGCCCGGCCCGGTGCGCACCGAGACCCCGGACCCGGCCGATGCGTCGATCGTGGACCGGCTGGTTCCGGACTTCCTGTGGATCTCCAGCGAGTACACTGCGAAGCTGTCCCTCGACGCGCTCGCGAAGAACAAGATGCGGGTCGTTCCCGGCATCCTGAGCAAGGGGATGTCGGTCGCCGGCGGCTACACCCCCCGCGCCGTCGTCGCCCCGATCGTCGGGACCTTCTACCGGAAGCTCGGCGGCTAGCCGCCGTCAGGGCAGCGTCAGGGCGGCGTCAGGGAGCCCACGGCAGGCGTCAACGCCCTGTCAGGGTCGGCGCCGCGGCGCGGGCCGGCGGGTAGTCCGGAGGGTGCACCCCACCCGAGGAGACAACCGTGACCCTGCTCGACATCCTCCCGTCGCTTCGCTCGGCGATGACCCCACGCCTCGATCCCGACCTGTGGCCGGTCACCACCCACGTCGACGAGCTCGGCCGGATCACGGTCGGCGGCGTCGCGCTCTGCGACGTCGCCGACCAATTCGGCACCCCGACCTACCTCCTCGACGAACGCGACGTCCGGTATCGGTGCCGGGTGTATCGCGACGCCTTTCCGGAGGCCGAGATCGCCTACGCCGGAAAGGCACTCCTAACCCGGGCGGTGGCGGCGTGGATCGCGGACGAGGGCCTATCCCTCGACGTCTGCTCGGCGGGTGAACTGGCCATTGCCCTGTCTGCGGGTGTCGATCCCCGCCGAATCATCCTGCACGGCAACGTCAAGACCTCCGCTGACCTGACGGCGGCCCGGTCCGCGCGAGTGGGGCGGATCGTCGTCGACTCACCCACCGAGATCACCATGCTGTCCGCCTCGTCCGCGCCCCGCCAGAATGTTCTGGTGCGGGTGACGCCCGGCGTGGACGCGGGCACCCATCGGGCGGTCACCACCGGCATCGACGACCAGAAGTTCGGCTTCCCCCTCGCGCACGATCAGGCGGTCGACGCGATTCGGCGGATACTCGGGCAGCCCCGACTCAACCTCATCGGACTGCACTGCCACCTGGGGTCCCAGATCGTCGACACCGAGTGTTACGGGGTCGCACTGGACCGCCTGATCGCGACGATGGCGCAGGTCCGCCTCGACCACGGCACGATCCTCACGCAACTGAATCTCGGCGGCGGCCACGGCGTTTCGTACCGGGCGGGCGACCCCGCCCTTGACCCGTCGGCGCTGGCCGACACGATCGAGGACGTGCTGGACGACGCCTGCGCGCGGCACCGGTTCCCGCGCCCCCGGATCGTCCTGGAACCGGGGCGGGCGATCACCGCGCGCGCCGGGGTGACGGTGTACCGGGTGGTGTCCGTCAAGCAGGTTCGTGGCGGCCGCACCTTCGTGTGCGTCGACGGCGGCATGAGTGACAATCCCCGCGTCGCCCTGTACGGGGCGCGGTACACCGTCGCGTTGGCGAACCGGCACTCGACCGCGCCGACGACGCCCGTGACCGTCGCGGGTCGCTACTGCGAGTCCGGCGACGAGATTGCGGTCGACACCGGCCTGCCCGGGGACGTGCGACCGGGCGACGTCCTCGCGGTCCCCGTCACCGGCGCCTACCACCACAGCCTGGCGTCGACGTACAACGCGGTCGGACGACCCCCGGTCGTCGCGGCAGCGGCGGGGGCGGTGCGGGAACTGGTCCGCCGCGAGACCATTGCCGACCTGTTGGGACGCGACGTCGGGCGCTGACACTGGCGCCTCTCCTTACTGGCAAGTAAGTTGTGGGGTGCCGCGGCCACGCGGCCCCCGACCGCCAGGAGGACCCCCGCATGCCGCGCCTTTCCGGAGCCACCGACCTGATCAGGGGCCTGGTGCCGATCACGAAGGCCGGCATCGTCGGCCCGATGGGACCGGGGGCCCTCACCGGCGTCGTCTCCGCCTGGTATCAGTGGGACTTCACCGCGGGTGGCCTGCTCGCGGTCGCGGCACGACGCGCTGGCGAACGGATCGCCGTCATCGACGACCGCGGCCCCGTCACGTACCGGCAACTCGACGCCGACGCCGAGGCCCTGGCCCTCGCCCTGCACGACCGCGGTCTGCGCGAACGCGGCCGGATCGGTGTCCTGGCCCGCAACCACCGCGGGTTCGTGATCGCGATGGGCGCATCGGCCCGACTCGGCACCGACCTGGTGCTGCTCAACACCGGCGCATCGGCCGCGCAGCTCGGCGAGATCGCCGCCGAACAGAAGCTGGACTGGCTGCTCGTCGATCCCGAATTCACGCCCCTCATCCCCGATTCGACGCTGCGGGTCGCGGTGTTCGAGGATCCGACGGACCCCGGTGACGGCGCCAACCGCGCCGAGGGGTGGGCCCGATTCGAGGGGCTCCTTGAGGACGGCCGCGACAGCAACGGCCTCGCCCTGCCGCGCCGCCCCCGACGCGGCCGCCTGATCGTCCTCACCTCCGGCACCACCGGCACCCCGAAGGGCGCGTCCCGGCCCGAACCGCGCAGCTGGATGCCCGCGTCCGCGGTGCTGTCCCGACTACCACTGCGCAGTCACGGGATCACGGTGCTCGCCTCGCCGATCTTCCACACCTGGGGCCTTGCCGGGACACAACTCGCGCTCGCGCTCCGGTCGACGCTCGTGCTGACCGGCCGGTTCGACCCGGCCGCGACCGTGGAATCCGTTGCCCGGCACCGGGCCGACGCGCTGTGGGTGGTTCCCACGATGCTGCAACGCATCACCGACCTGCCCGCGGATCGCCTCGACGTCGACCTGGAGTCCCTGCGGATCATCGCTGCCAGCGGGTCCGCGATCCCCACCGGAGTCGTGCACCGGACGTTCGACGTGTTCGGGTCGGTGCTGTACAACTTCTACGGATCCACCGAGGTGAGCTGGGCGTCGATCGCGCGGCCCGACGAACTGCGGCAGCACCCGACAACAGCGGGCCGTCCCCCGCTCGGCACCGTCGTGAAGATCCTCGACGACGACGGCGCCGAGGTCCCGACCCTGGCCGTCGGCCGGGTGTTCGTCGGCAACGGCATGCTGTTCGAGGGATACACCCGCGCAGGCTCCGAGAAGGAGATCGTCGACGGCATGATGGCCACCGGCGATGTCGGGCACTTTGACGGCAACGGCCTGCTGTTCCTCGACGGGCGCAGCGACGACATGATCGTCTCCGGCGGCGAGAACGTGTACCCCCGAGAAGTCGAGAACCTGTTGTCGGAGCTGCCGGGCGTCCTTGAGGTCGCGGTGCTCGGCGTCGACGACGCCGAGTTCGTGTCCCGGCTCGCGGCGTTCGTCGTCCGCGCCGGGGACGCCGAGGGTACCGCCCTGACCGTGGACGGCATCCGCGACCACGTCCGCTCGCACCTGGCGCGCCACTGCGTCCCCCGCGACGTCACGTTCCTCGACGAGCTGCCCCGCAACGCGACCGGCAAGGTGGTCCCCCGCCTGCTCCGCTGACCCGCCCCGCGCCCCTCATCACCGCGCCCCTCGCCCCTCATCACCGCGCCCCTCGCCACCTTGACCGAATGTGGGATCCGGTCACATCAACTGACCGAATCCCACATTCGGTCACCGGGCGGCGGGGTTGGGCAGGTCACCGGGCGGCGGGGTCGGACGGATGACCGGACGCGTCACCGCCGCTTGCGGCGGCCGGTGCCGAACAGCGATCGGGAGATCTCCCGGCCCGCGACGGTGGCCGCGGATCGCAGGAAGCTCTTGACGGCGCTGTTGTCGAGGATCTTCTCGACCGCGCTCGGCTCGTCGGGTGCGGGCGGCGGCAGATCCGGCAGGTCGGGAAGCGCGGGCGGCAACTCCGGTGCCGGTTCGGACTGCGGCGCCAGCCGCGCCGACAGCACCTCGTACGCCGACTCCCGGTCGAGCGTCGCACCGTACTTCGCGTGCAGCGGGCTCGCGGCCGCCGCGGCGCGGATGGCGCCCTCGCCGATCGTGTCCATCAACGACCGCGGCGGCGGGATCTTCGCCCACGCCACCGGGGTCGGCGCACCCTTCTCCGACAACACCGTGACGATCGCCTCGCCGGTGCCGAGCGAGGTGAGTGCCTTCTCGAGGTCGTAGTGCTCGGTCTTCGGGTAGGTGCGGACCGTCTTCGTCAGGGCCTTCTGGTCGTCCGGTGTGAAGGCGCGCAACGCGTGCTGGATCCGAGCACCGAGCTGCGAGAGCACCGCGTTCGGCACATCCGTCGGCAGCTGGGTGCAGAAGAACACGCCGACTCCCTTGGACCGGATCAGCTTCACGGTCTGCTCGACCTGCTGCAAGAAGGCCTTCGACGCGTCCGCGAACAGCAGGTGCGCCTCGTCGAACACGAACACCAGCTTCGGCTTGTCCACGTCCCCGACCTCGGGCAACGTCTGAAACAGGTCCGCGAGCACCCACATCAGGAATGTGGAAAACATCACCGGCCGCGCCGCCTGCGCGCCCAGCTCGAACAGCGTCACCACGCCACGCCCGTCCGGCGCGACCCGGAGCAGGTCCGCGGTGTCGAATTCGGGCTCCCCGAAGAAGGTGTCGCCGCCGTCGGCCTCCAGGTTGACCAGCGCGCGCAGGATCACTCCCGCCGTCGCCGAGGACACCCCGCCGATGCCCTTGAGGTCGGCCTTGCTCTCGTCGGAGGTCAGGTGGGCGATCACCGACCGCAGGTCCTTCAGGTCGAGCAGCGCCAGGCCCCGGGTGTCCGCCCAGTGGAAGATCAGCCCGAGCGTCGACTCCTGGGTGTCGTTGAGCCCGAGCACCTTGCTGAGCAGGATCGGCCCGAAGCTGGTGATCGTCGCCCGCAC
Organism: Rhodococcus sp. NPDC058532; assembly: GCF_042719255.1. Lineage (NCBI taxonomy): Bacteria > Bacillati > Actinomycetota > Actinomycetes > Mycobacteriales > Nocardiaceae > Rhodococcus > Rhodococcus sp. NPDC058532. The sequence goes on along the minus strand of NZ_JBHXNU010000003.1, from coordinate 48,552 downwards.
CGGGACACCGATGCCCTCGGTGCCGAGCGAGACGAAGTCGACGGGGAAGGCGGTCGGGGCCCAGTCCGCGACACCCGTCTCGACCGCGCGGGCGGCCATCTTCTCGCTGGCCTCGCCCGCGGCGGACAGCCCAGAGACGTCGCCCTTGACGTCGGCCATCACCACCGGGACGCCCGCCGCCGACAGCTGCTCGCAGATGCCCTGCAACGTCTTCGTCTTCCCGGTGCCGGTCGCGCCGGCGACCAGACCGTGCCGGTTCAGCGTTGCAAGCGGGATTCGCACCCGCGCAGCGGAATTCACCTGGCCGTCGACGATCACCGTGCCGAGCTCGAGGGCGCCGCCCGTGAAGGCGTAGCCGGCGGCGATCTCCCGGGCAGCCGAATCGTCCTGCGCGGGTACACCACCCCCCTCCGCTGCGGTGGCCGCCAGGGCTGCCTCCTCCGCCGCCCTCGCCGCCTCCGCCGCGACCCGGGCGGCCTCCTCGGCCGCCGCCTTCGCCGTCGCGGCACGTTCCGCGAGCGCCGCCGCGTCCGATCCCGGATCCACCGTCATCCCCGCCTCCTCGATCGTCTGCCCACCCGACATCCGCTCCACCGCGAACCCTATCCGAGAAGGCGCTGACTACTGTGGATGCTCGTGCAGGACAAACTTGTGTGGATCGATTGCGAAATGACCGGGCTCCGACTCGGTACCGACAAGCTGATCGAGGTGGCGGCCTTGGTCACCGACAGCGAACTGAACATCCTCGGGGAGGGCGTGGACATCGTCATCCACGCCGACGACGCGGCCCTCGCGGACATGCCGGACGTGGTGCGGGAGATGCACGCCAAGTCGGGCCTGACCGACGAGGTCCGCGCCTCCGCCGTCACGCTCGAGGAGGCCGAGCAGCAGGTCCTCGCGTACATCCGCGAACACATCCCCGCGCCGGGCACCGCCCCGCTGTGCGGAAACTCGATCGCCACCGACCGCGGATTCCTTGCCCGTGACATGCCCGCCCTCGACGAGTATCTGCACTACCGGATGATCGACGTCTCCTCGATCAAGGAACTGTGCAGGCGCTGGTACCCGCGGATCTATTTCGGTCAGCCGGAGAAGGGGCTCGCGCACCGCGCGCTGGCCGACATCAAGGAGTCGATCCGGGAACTGCAGTACTACCGGCGGACCGCGTTCGTCGCCGACCCCGGCCCGTCTACCAGCGATATAGCCGCCGTCGTCAAGGATCTGGTTGCCGAGTAGATACCGATTGGCGTTCCGGGCGCCGGACACGCTAGTATCGTCCACGCTGCTGACGCACGGCCCGCACGGGCGGCGCGTGGGACAGCAATGGTGACCGTAGTTCAGTTGGTAGAGCACCAGGTTGTGATCCTGGCTGTCGCGGGTTCGAGTCCCGTCGGTCACCCCGAAGAAAGGCCCCCGACTCCGGTCGGGGGCCTTTCTCGTTTCGTGCGTACCACCCGAGCCGATTCCCTCACGTCACAGCCAGACTGTGACGTGAGGGAAGGGCGGGAGGGGCGGTCAGACCGCGGCGTTGCCCGCCTTCCAGGTCTCCCACGGGATGTTCCAGTCGCCGAGGCCGTCGACGCCGGACAGGGTGCCGCCGACGGTGTTCTTCACGATCGTGATGTCGCCGCGCTTGGTGTTGTCGTACACCCATTTTGCGTTCGCGGGACTCAGGTTCAGGCAGCCGTGGCTGGTGTTCGAGTAGCCCTGTTGCCCCACCGACCACGGCGCCGAGTGGAAGAAGATTCCGCTGTACGACATGCGGGTCGCCCAGTCGACCGGGGTGCGGTAGCCGTCCGGGGAGTTGACCGGCACGCCGTACGTGGACGAGTCCATCACCAGATGGTCGAAGCGGTCCCCGATGATGTAGACGCCGTTGTCGGTCGGGGTGTCGTCCTTGCCCATCGACGTCGGCATGGTCATCACGACCTGACCGTTGCGTTCGAAGGTGACCTGCTTGGTTGCGTCGTCCGCGACGGCGATCATCGCGTCGCCGATCCGGAACTCGGACCGCTGGTTCACCTGCCCGAACAGGCCGTTACCCAGATCCCGCCCGAAGACGTCGACATCGACGGTGACGGTGGTTCCCGGCGCCCAGTAGTGCTCCGGACGCCACCGAACCTCGCGGTTGTTGACCCAGTAGAACGCGCCGTCGACGGGAGGATTGGTGGTGACGGTGATCGCGTCCTGCGCGGCCGTGCGGTCGGGGATGTTCTCGTCGAACTGGACCGCGACCGGCTGCCCGATCCCGACGACCTCACCCTCGGTCGGCAGCACGTACGGCCTGGTGAGATTGCCGGGCGAGCTGGTGGTGAAGTTCGACACCAGACCACCGGACCCGCCGAGCCCGATGGCGTCGACCTCGAGCCGGTAGCTGCCGTCGTAGCGGAGCGGCTCCGAGTTCACCCAGGACCGGCCGTCCGGTGCGATCGCGCCGGGCACCTCCGCTCCTGCCGCGTCGACCAGGACCACCCGGGACAGGGTGCCGTCGGCGACCTGCACCGCGACGGGTTCGCTCGGTGAGTGCCCGACCGCACCGTCCGCGACGGCCGATGACAGCTTCGGCTTGATGAGCTCGGTGACCGGGTTGACGTCGATCGCGGGCGCCGCACCCGCTTCGCCGCTCGAGGGAACCGTGCACCCCGACGCACCGAGCACCACGGCCGCCGCCCCCAGCGCGACCATCATCCGGAACTTCTTCACCGCAACCCCACTTCACACCGTGTCCTCGACGGGCCGACCCGATACCGACCGGGCGTGCTCCACCCGACCCCGCGGCAGCGATTTTGCCAGGCCTTTGCAGACCGACTCCCCCGGCGCCCCCGATCGACCCGTAACGTTCACATTGCAATCGGCCCTTGACCGGATCGCGTTACCGTCCGTGCGCCGTAATGCGACGCTGACCAGCCGATTTCACATCGGACGGGAAGTCCTGTTAATGTTCTCCTCGCACCGAGCGAGACGAACACCTCGCGAGACGCACCGGCGCCATTAGCTCAATTGGCAGAGCAGCTGACTCTTAATCAGCGGGTTCGGGGTTCAAGTCCCTGATGGCGCACCACACGACAAGGCCCCGACTGGTCCTCCGGATCGGATCCGGGGCCTTCAACGTGTCCCGTGCCGCGGCACACCGAGCGCCATTAGCTCAATTGGCAGAGCAGCTGACTCTTAATCAGCGGGTTCGGGGTTCAAGTCCCTGATGGCGCACCACACCAAAGGCCCCGGTCCTCTCGGACCGGGGCCTTTCGGTATCCGGGGGGACGGCCACTCAGCGGAAGATCTTCCGCAGCACCAGCACCGCCACCAGGGCACCCGCACCGAGCAGCGCGTACGTCACCGGCGGCTCGCTGACCTTCGCGACCAACGCGGTCTTGGTGGTCTCGAGCAGGCGCTTGGGGTTGGCGCGCACACTCAGCTCGTCGAGGGTGGCGGCGAGCTGATTTCGCGCCTGCTCGATGTCGCGTTCGATGCTGTCGGTGTCCCTTGGCACGTGGACTTCCTCTCCTGGTCGGTCGTTCTCTGCCATGACCGTACCCGGAGCGGCCAAGTAGCCTGACGGTCGTGACCGACAACAACAGACTGGCCCCCGGAGACCCCGCGCCCGCCTTCACCCTGCCCGACGCCGACGGCAACGAGGTGTCGCTCTCCGACTACCGCGGACGCAAGGTCATCGTCTACTTCTACCCGGCGGCGAGCACCCCCGGCTGCACCAAGCAGGCGTGCGACTTCCGGGACAGCCTCGCCGAATTGAACGGGGCCGGACTCGACGTCATCGGGATCTCTCCCGACAAGCCTGCGAAGCTCGCGAAGTTCCGCGACGCGGAGTCGCTGACCTTCCCGCTGCTGTCCGACCCCGAGAAGGCGACGCTCGCGGCCTGGGGCGCGTTCGGCGAGAAGACGATGTACGGCAAGAAGGTGCAGGGCGTGATCCGTTCCACGTTCCTCGTCGACGAGAACGGCGCGATCGCGGTCGCGCAGTACAACGTGCGGGCCACCGGGCACGTGGCGAAGCTGCGCCGCGACCTGTCCGTCTGACCCCGCTCCGGACCGGGTGAAGGGCACCTGCACCCGGTCCAGCGGGGCGAACGGCACCTGCACCCGGTGCGGTCAGGAGCCGAAGCGCCGCAGGAACAGCGCCTCGGCGACCGCGAGGTTCTCGATCTCGGACGGGTCGACGCTCTCGTTCGGCGCGTGGATCAGGCAGCGGGGTTCCTCGACGCCGAGCATCACGATCTCGGCCCCGGGCACCTGCTCGGCGAAGACGTTGCACAGCGGGATCGACCCGCCCTGCCCGACGGTGCCGAGCGGTCGCCCGAACGCCTCCGCCATCGCCGCACCCAGTGCGGCATACCCGGGACCATCGGTGCCCGCCCGGAACGGCGACCCGGTCTGTTCCGGCTCCACCGTCACCCTCGACCCCCACGGCGCGTGCGCGTGCAGGTGCCCGATCAACGCGTCCAGCGCGGTCTGCGGGTCCATGCCGGGCGGGACCCGCAGGTTCAGCCGGGCGGAGGCGCGGGGTTGGATCGCCGCTGCCGATCCGACAACCGGCGGGCAGTCGATGCCGAGGATGGTCAGTGCGGGGCGGGCCCAGACCCGGTCCGCCACCGTCCCGGTCCCGGCAAGGCCGACGCCGTCGAGAACCCCCGCGTCGGTGCGGAATTGGGCTTCGGCGTAGGCGGCACCGTCCCAGGACTGGGTGGCGTCGAGGCCGTCGACGACGGTGTTGCCGTCCGCGTCGCGCAGTGACGCCAGCATCTGCACCAACGCGGCAAGCGCGTCGGGGGCTGGCCCACCGAACATCCCCGAATGCACCTCGCTCGCCATGGTCTCCACGTGCACGACGACGTTCGCGACCCCGCGCAGCGTCACCGTCGCGGTCGGCTCCCCGACCTCCGCGTTGCCGGTGTCCACGACGAGGATCATGTCGGCCTGGAACAGGTCGGGGCGCGCCGCGACGAGCGCCTCGAGCCCGCCGGTGCCCATCTCCTCGGTGCCCTCCGCGACGATCCGGATGCCGACCGGGAACGGAGTGCCCGGTGTCCCCGATCCGCGCAGCGCGCGGAGCGCCAGTAGGTGCATCACGATGTTGCCCTTGCAGTCCGCGGCGCCCCGGCCGTACCAGCGGCCGTCGCGGTCGGTGAGTTCGAAGGGCGGCGTGTGCCATGCCGTTTCGTCGCCGGGCGGCTGCACGTCGTAGTGGCAGTAGAGCAGGACCGTCGGGGCTCCCGGCGGCCCCGGCTGGTGCCCGACGACGGCGTTCGAGCCGTCCGCCGTCTCGATCAGCTCCACCGACCCGACGCCGGCGGCGACGAAGGCGTCCCTGACCCAGGTCGCTGCGGCGAGGCACTCCTCGGGCGGGAACTGCCGCGGATCGGCCACCGATCGATACGCCACCAGCGTCGCGAGTTCCTCCCTGGCCGTTGGCATCAGCCGCCGCACCGCATCTCGGATGTCCGCCCCCATCGTCAGGTCCGACACGTCCCGCTCCTCCCGTCGATCACTTCTCGTTCACCAGCTTCAGGTCCGCGAGCAGCCCGTCGAAGTCGGCGAGCCGGTCGGGGCAGTACACCTCGAGCACCAGCCGCTCGCCGGCGAGCCGGTCGCGGGTGGTGAGAATGGGCCGCTGCCCCGGACCGGGTGCCCCGCTGACGATCTGCTGGTCGAGCAGGCCCGCACGCAGGGCGCCGCTGGAGTCGGTGCACGCCGCTCCCCCGTCGGTTCCGAGGACCCGTGCGGTGGCGTCGATGTCGACCGGCTGCAGCCCGGCCGCCGAATAGCGCACGGCCAGCTCGGTGGCGAGGTCCTCGGCCCGCTCGTCGCTGCGGTCCGCGTTGAAGGCGACCAGCCCCCACACGGTGAGCCCGACGAACAGCGCGAAGGCGAGCAGGTAGAGGATCAGGTGGGTGTTTTCGGGTCGACGGAACAGGTCGTCGCCCGCGGCGAGGTCGACCTCGTCGGACGGGCCGGGTTCCGGTGCGGCCGTGCTCATCTCACGCCTCCTTCATCGCGGTCAGCGGGTCGACGGTCACGTCCTGCTTCCAGGACGGTTTGCGCAGCGCCAGGATCAGCAGCGGCGCCCCGAGCCCGACGATGCCGAACCCGCCACCGACGATGAGCACGTAGACAACAACGTTGCCGCCGCCGAACTGGGACGGCGGGACGAATCCGATGAAGAAGGCGGCCACGCTCGAGAGCAGCCCCACCCAGCACAGCAGCGGAAGCACGGGCGCGCGGTAGCCACGAGGATGGTCGGGCTGACTGCGCCGCAACCGCATCGCCGCAACGAACAGCAGCAGGTACACCACCAGATACACCTGGGTGGTGATCACCGAGAGGATCCAGTACGCGCTCGACACCTCCGGGATGAACGCGTACAGCAGCGCGATCAGGGTGGTCACCACCCCCTGTGCGACGAGAATGTTCTGCTGGATCCCATGCTTGTTGAGCTTCTGCAACACCGGGGGCAGGAACCCGTCCTTGCGGCCGATCATCAGCAGCCCCTTGGACGGTCCGGCCAGCCAGGTGAGCATACCGCCGAGCGAGGCGGCAATCAGCATCAGCGCGAGAATCGGTGTCGCCCAGCCGAACCCGAAGTGCGCGAAGAAGGTGTCGAAGGCCTGCATCACCCCCGCGGTCAGCGACAGCTTGTCCGCGGGCACCACCCAGCTGATCGCGATCGCGGGCAGGATGAAGATTGCGAGCACCAACCCCATCGCGACGAACATCGCGCGCGGGAACTCGAACGCGGGCCGCCGCAGACTGGACACGTGCACCGCGTTCATCTCCATGCCCGAGTAGGACAGGAAGTTGTTGACGATCAGCACCAGCGACGCGATGCCGGTCCACGCGGGCAGCAGCGCGGACGCCTCCATCGGCGCGGCGGAGGGATTGCCCTGGCCGAGGAAGACGACGCCCATCACGATCAGCAGCACACCGGGGATGAGGGTGCCGAGGATCAGCCCGGCACTGGACAGTCCGGCGACGGCCTTCATCCCGCGGGACGAGACGAACACCCCGGTCCAGAATAGGGTGACGATGATGATCGCGGTGTAGAGGCCGTTCGAGGCGAGCGACGGGTCGATCACGTACGCGAACGTGCTCGCGACGTAGGCCAGCAACGTCGGATAGTAGAAGATCGTCATCGCGAACTGGCACCACACCGCGAGGAACCCGGCCTTGTCGGAGATGCCCTCCGCGACCCAGCGGTAGACGCCACCGGACCAGCCGGACGCGAGTTCCGCGGACACCAGCGACGTCGGCAGCAGGAACACGATCGCGGGCACGACGTACAGGAAGACGCACGCGAGGCCGTACACCGCCATCGACGGCGACGAGCGGAGGCTGGCCACCGAACTCGTCGTCATCAACGCCAGCGCGATCCAGGTGATGTACTGCTGGCGCGGCCCGGCGGGCAGCACCCGCGCGGGGGTCGCGTCCCCAGTAGTGTCGACTCCCATTGGCTCCACCATCCCGTCGGACAGGCCGTCGTGAGTCCCGCACGGGCCGCGACAGCGCAGGCTTCACCAGCACTATCCGGCCTGCAGCCCGGGTCCGCAGCGCGGCAGCCCCGATCGTGACCCGATTTCACCCCGATCGGGTGAGACGTCGGGGCGCCGTCAGCTCCGCGCGTCGATCAGCGTCTGCACGCCGTCGAGGAGCAGGTCGAGGGCGAATCGGAAGCCGAGTTCGCCGGGGTGGGCTCCGCCGCCGTCGTCCTCGTCGAATCCGCCGCCGACCAGGGCGGCCACCAGGTGCGGAAATCGCGCGGTGTCGACCAGTTTCGGCAGCAGTGCGCCGTAGTCGATCTCGTCGGTCGCCGCGCTCGCCATGTCGCTCGACAGCCGCGCCCGACCGACAACGAACAGGGAGGTGGTGGTGACGACCTGCACCTTGACCATCTCCGATACCGGAACCGCCGCCAGTGTGCCGAGTCCGGCGTCGAGCCAGCGCAGGTTGTTCGGACCGGTCGGCGGCGCGACGATCGGCAGCTGCAGCCACCACGGGTGCCGCAGCACCCGGGCGTATTCGGCCAGCGCCCAGGCATGCAGACCCGCGCGCCACGGCAGATCGGGGTCGAGCGCGGGGGGCGCACCGAGCGCGCGATCGGTGATCAGCTCGACCAGTTCGTCCTTGCTGTCGACGTAGCGGTACAGCGACATCGGCGTGAAGCCGAGTTGTTTGGCGAGCCGCGCCATCGACACCGCGGCGACCCCCTCGGCGTCCGCGAGCTCGATCGCGGCGTCGAGGATCTGCTCGAGCGTCAACCCCCGGCGCGGTCCGCGGCTGCCCGCCTCGACGAATCCCCAGGCCCTGCGCACCGTCCGGGGCAGGTCGTCGCCTGCAGTCTGCATGATTCGCGCGCTCCCGTCGTCGTGGACCTCTTGCGCTCATCCTAAAACTGCGTATGGTCTACACAAAGCATACGCGATACACAGTTTCCGATCAGAGGAGCGCTGCCATGCCCCACGACGATCTCCCCGCCGCGATCGAGCTCCGCGGCCTGACCAAGCGCTACGGCGACACCACCGTGCTCGACGGCGTGGACCTGACCGTTCCGGCGGGAAGCATCTTCGCCCTGCTCGGCGCCAACGGCGCGGGCAAGACCACCACGGTCCGGATCCTGTCCACCCTCCTGCCGTTCGACACCGGCACGGTCCGCGTCGCGGGCCACGCCCTGCCGCAGGACGCCCGGTCGGTGCACCGCGCGATCGGTGTCACCGGCCAGTACGCCGCGGTGGACGGGCTGCTCACCGGACGCGAGAACCTCGTCCTCGTCGCCGAACTCAGCCACCTCGGCCGGGCCGAATCACGCAGGCGCGCCGCCGAACTGCTGGACCGCTTCGGCCTCGTCGACGCGGCCGACCGCCGCGCCGACACCTATTCGGGCGGCATGCGACGGCGACTCGACCTCGCGATGAGCCTGGTCGCCGGGCCTCGGCTGGTGTTCCTCGACGAACCGACCACCGGCCTCGACCCGCGCAGCCGACGCGAAATGTGGACCGTCGTCCGGGAACTCGCGCGCGACGGGGTCACCATCCTGCTGACCACCCAGTACCTCGACGAGGCGGACGAACTCGCGGACCGGATCGCGGTCCTCGACGGCGGCCGGATCGTCGCCGAGGGCACCGCGGACGAGCTGAAGGCGCTGGTGTCCGGCGGCCATCTCGAGCTGCAGTTCGCCGACCCCCACGACCTGCAGCGGACCGCGGCGGCCCTGCCCGATGCGTCGGTGCACGCCGACGCGTTGACCCTCACCGTGCCGACGGACGGCAGCGTCGCCTCACTCAAGTCCCTGCTCGCTGGCATCGACGACACCGTCGCGGTGGACCGCGTCGCGCTGCACACCCCCGACCTCGACGACGTCTTCTTCGCTCTCACCGGCTCGCACCGCGGCCCAGGCGCCACCCCCACCACGAAGGCGGTATCCCGATGAGCACCCCCGTTCCGATCCGGTTCGCCGCAGGCCGCGACGCCGCCGTCATCACGCGCCGGAGCCTGACCCACCTGCTGCGCAGCCCGGACTCGATGATCACCGCACTGGCGCTGCCGATCGTGCTCATGCTCTTGTTCGTCTACGTGTTCGGCGGGGCGATCGACACCGGCACCGACTACCTCGACTATGTCGTCCCCGGGATCATCCTGCTGTGCGCCGCGTTCGGTGCTGCGACGACCGCGGTCAGCGTCTCGTCCGACCTGACCGAGGGCATCGTCGACCGCTTCCGCACCCTGCCGATGGCGCAGTCGGCGTTCCTGACCGGCCATGTGCTCGCCAGCATCGCGCGCAACCTGATCACCACGGCCATCGTGATCGGCGTCGCCCTCGCGATGGGGTTCCGGCCGACGACGGACCCGGTGCGCTGGCTCGGGGTCGTCGCGATCCTCGTGCTGTTCCTCTTCGCGCTGTCGTACCTGTCGACCGCGCTCGGGCTGCTCGCGAGGAACCCGGAGGCAGCGAACGGCTTCACCTTCGTGATCATGTTCCTGCCCTACGTCTCGAGCGCGTTCGTCCCCGCCGAGTCGATGCCGTCGTGGCTGCAGTGGTTCGCCGAGAACCAGCCGATCACCCCGATCATCGAGACGGTCCGCGGCCTGCTGATGGGCACACCCATCGGTGACAGCGGCTGGCTCGCGGTCGCCTGGTGCATCGTGATCGCCGGGATCGGGTTCGGGTGGGCGAGCGTGCTGTACCGACGTCGGGTCACGCGCTGACACCCGATTCCCGGTACCGACGGACACACAGAACCCGAGGGTGATCGAATCCGGTGCGCACGCCGGTTAACCTGGGTGAGTGGACGCCATGACCAGCAGTCGAGCCTCGCGTCGCGCGGACCCGGCCCTGGTGGCCGGTGCCGCCGATCCCGTCCTAGTTGGCGTCGCCGCCGACCCGGACGCACCGCAGGAACTGCTGCCCCGCAAGCGGCCGACGCAGGAACGCAGCCGGCGCAAGTTCGACGCCCTGCTCGCCTCCGCACGGGACCTCCTGACCGAGGTCGGGTTCGAGTCGTTCACCTGCGAGGAGGTCGCCTCCCGCGCCGACGTCCCGATCGGCACCCTCTACCAGTTCTTCGCCAACAAGTACGTGATCGTGTGCGAGCTGAACCGGCAGGACTTCGCGTCGGTCCGCGACGAACTCGAGCAGTTCGACGGGGTGATCCCCTCGCTGGACTGGCTGCGGTTCCTGGACAGCTTCGTCGACCACCTCGCGAAGCTGTGGACGTCGGATCCGTCCCGCCGGGAGGTCTGGCTGGCGATGCAGTTGACGCCGTCGACCCGCGCGACCGGCAAGATCAGCGAGAAGCAGCTCGCCGAGAAGATCGCGACGATGCTCGCGCCGCTGACGCCGCGCACCCTCCGCGACCGCCGGATCATGATGGCCGAGGTGCTGGTGCACGTCGTCTATTCGATGCTGAACTTCTCCGTGCAGGACGGGCAGTCGCATTCCGACGCGGTCGCCGAACTGAAACGGCTGATGGCCGCGTATCTCCTCGTTGCCGAGAAGGAGTCACGGACCAGCTAGGCACAACGGACGGGGCCCGCCGGTGGATGTCCTCCACCCGCGGG
>NZ_JBHXNU010000003.1:0-37478 GCF_042719255.1 Rhodococcus sp. NPDC058532 | reverse complement strand
AAGAAAAAGGGCGGGGTTCTTCGGTGGATTTCCCCCCCCTGCTGCCCCCCGTCCGTCGTCTCAGCGCGCGACCGGCGCGACCAGGTCGGGTTCCTCGATGACGACCATCGCCCCCGCCATGTCCCCGTCATGGGTCAGCGACAGGTGGATGATCGCGCCGGGCAGGAACTGCGCGGCCTCGTCGTGCAGCTTGATCGTCGGCCGCCCCCAGGCGTCGTTGACGACCTCGACCTGCACGTAGGCGTTGTCACCGACCGCGGGCGGGCGGGCGAACCGCGACGACGCCCACGCCTTGATCACCGCCTCCTTCGCCGCCCAGCGGACGGCGTAGTGCCGGGCCGGGTCGGCCTTGCCCTCGCAGTAGCGCCGCTCCCCCGGCCGGAAGCTCGACTTCATCGCCGTGCCCGGCCGGGACAGCTGCTCCGCGAACTCGGAGACCGTCACCAGGTCAAAACCGATGCCCAGGATCGCCATCTACTTGCACCCCGGCAGTCCGGAGCTGTAGACGTCGCCGTCGCCGAGGCGCGCGGCCTCGGTGAGCAGCACGTCCGCCTCCAGCTCGCGGGCCGCCTTCGCGGGCACCGTGTCACCGCCGAAGCGCCGGTCCGCGGGCCGCTCGTACAGGTCGCCGCCGCCGCACATCGCGGACGCGAGGCGACGCTGGCCGTCGACGGTCCGCTTCCTCGCCTGCTCCAGGTAGGCCTCCCGCCGGTCGGCGGGCACCGACTCGACGAACGCCTGCGGGTGCACCACCGCGATCAACCCGGACACGTGCCCGAAGCCGAGGCTGGTGAGCAGGCCCGCCTTGAGCGGGAACTGCCCGCCGAAACGCAGCGCCTCCCGCGGCCACACCAGGTGCGCGAACTCCGCCATCTTGTCGTCGACGCAGTCCAGGCTGCGGTTCGGCGGAACAACGCCCTTGCCGAGAACCTGGCACAGGCCGATCAGCTGGAACGCCGCCGCTCCACCCTTCGCGTGACCGGTGAGGCTCTTCTGCGAGACGACGAACAGCGGGGCGCCCTCGCTGCGGCCCAACGCCGCCGCGAGCCGCTCATGCAGTTCCGCCTCGTTCGGGTCGTTGGCCGCGGTGGAGGTGTCGTGCTTGGAGATCACCGAGATGTCATCCGCGGTGACACCGAGCGCATTCAGCGACAGCGCCAGCTGCGAGTCCTGCCCGCCGCGCCCCGCGCCGAGAGCACCGATGCCCGGGGCCGGAATCGAGGTGTGCACGCCGTCGGCGAACGAGCCCGCCCACGCGACGACACCGAGCACCGGCAACCCCATCTCCAGGGCCACGTCGCCGCGGGCCAGCAGGATGGTGCCGCCGCCCGCGGACTCGACGAATCCGCCGCGCCTGCGGTCGTTGGCCCGCGAGAACCGGCGGTCGCTGATGCCCTTGGCGGCCATCTCCTCCGACTTCGCGGTCGCCGACATGTCACCGAACCCGACGATGCCCTCGATGCCGAGGTCGTCGAAGCCGCCCGCGACCGCGAAGGTCGCCTTCCCGAGCCGGATCTTGTCGACGCCCTCCTCGACGGACACCGCGGCCGTGGCGCAGGCCGCGACCGGGTGCACCATCGCGCCGTAGCCGCCGACGTACGACTGCATCACGTGCGCGGCGATGACGTTCGGCAGCGCCTCCTGCAGGATGTCGTTCTGCCGCGACTCCCCGAGCAGGGTGTCGATGTACAGCGAGCGCATCGACATCATGCCGCCCATGCCGGTGCCCTGGGTGTTCGCGACCGTCGACGGGTGCACCCAACGCAGCAGCTCCGACGGGGTGAAACCGCTGGTCAAGAACGCGTCGACGGTGGTCACCAGGTTCCACAGGCCGACCCGGTCGACCGAACCGGCCATGTCCGCCGGGATGCCCCACGTGGTGACGTCGAATCCGGTCGGGATCTGGCCGCCGACGGTGCGGGTCAGCTTCGCCTTGCGCGGCACCCGGATCTCGGTGCCCGCCCGCCGGGTGACCTGCCAGTCGCCGCCGTCCGGCTGCGGGGCGGCGACGGTGTGCTCCGGGTCCGAATCGACGAACGCGCGGGCCTCGGCCTCGGACCCGACCACGAAGGTCAGGTCGTTGTCGAGGAACACCGACGTCATCAGCGGCATGGTGTTGTCGACCATGGCGCCCTCGTCGGCGTACCTGCGGATGCCGCAGCGCTCGACGACGATGTCGTGGTAGCGGTCGGCGATGTCCTCCTCCGGCACCAGCTCGCCGGTCTCGGCGTCGTACCAGCCCGGTGTCGGGTCCTGCTCCCAGCCGATCAGTCCGGTGTTCCACGCGAGTTCGAGGACACCCGCCGCCGACAGCTGCTCGTCGACCTCCATCTCGAAGCGGGTGCGGGCCGAGCCGTACGGGCCGAGCTCGCCCGCGCCGACGATGACGACCAGGTCGGCGGGCGTGACGTCGAGCTCCGGCCACGCCGGGGCGGGCAGGTCGTCGATGACCCGCGGCGGCGCGGGCAGCGCCGCAATGGTGTTGCCCTCGGATTCGGATGCCTCCGAGCCCTTCTCGGTCTCGGCCGCCTCCCGCGACAGCGCGACCAGGTCGAGCTGGACATCGGCGAGGCCACCGGTCAGGTCCAGGGTCACCGGCGTGACCGCGGCCTGCGTCACGGTGTCGGCCGTGCAGGCACCGAGCAGCTGCTCGGCCATCTCGTCGGTCGACCAGGTGCGCACGCCCTTGGCCTCGACGGCGTCGACCATCGGGTCGTTGCCGCCCATCAGGCCGGTGCCGCGCACCCACCCGATCAGCGCGTGCACCAGCGTGACCCGCTCGGCCCAGGAACGCTCGGCGCTCCAGCGGCCGACGAGGGCGTCCAGCGCCGCCTTCGACTCGCCGTAGGCGCCGTCGCCGCCGAACAGGCCCCGGTTCGGGGAGCCGGGCAGCACCACGTGCAGGTGGGTGTCGACGTCCCGGTCGTAGCCGATCGTCGACAGGCCTGCGATCAGCCGCTCGACCGACCACAGCAGGACCCGCATCTCCATCTCGGCGCGGGCGCCCGCGTCGGAGAGCTCGCCCATCACCCGCGGCGCGGCGAACGGGAACAGCAGCGTCGGGGTTGCGGCCTCCTTGACCAGCTTCTTGGCGCCGCCCGCCGTCTCGGTCTGCTCCTGCCCGATCCAGTCGATCAGCGCGTCGACGTCCGTGTAGGACGCCATGTTCGCGGGCACCACCCACAGGGAGGCGCCTGCGCGGGCGTTCGCCCGGTAGAGGCTCTTGTAGAAGCCGAGCCGCTCGTCGTCGAGCCGGGAGGTGGTGACGAAGACCGTCGCCCCGCCGCGCAGCAGCTGCCCGGTGACCGCCGCGGCGATCGAGCCCTTGCTGGCGCCGGTGACGACCGCCACCTGATCCGACCACGGGCCGGTCAGCGCGTCCTGCACCCGTGCGGCCTCGGCGATCGTGGCGTACACGCCGACGAGTTCCTCCCGGCCCTCGGTCTCGGCGCGACGCTTCCACCAGTCGGCGTGCGCGGCGACCGCGGTTCCCGCCCCGGTGAAGTCGGCGTCGGTGACGGACACGACGGTCGCGTGATCGCCGATCCACAGCCGGGCCAGGTCCTCGCGGGCCGACGCCCAGCGGTCGTCGAACCACACCGCCCGACGGGCATCGAACGACGGCGCGACCAGCCGCGGCCAGTCGGAACCGAGCTCCGCCGAGACCAGGTCGACCAGTTCGGTGTCGGCATCCTGCTGCGCCGCCACTGCCTGGTCGGCCAGTCCGAGCTGCTCGAGGACCAGTCGGGCCGCCGAGGCGAGAACGCCGTTGCGCCCGGTGATGTGCTCGGTGAATTCGCCGAGCGCGGCCGCGTCGACGGTGCCGCCGGCGCCGCCGCCCGCGGCGGGCATCGACACCGCGACCCCGCGGCGTCCGGCAACGGACTGCACGGCCGCGTCGATCACCGCGTCGACCGTGGTGCCGTCGGCGAGCGCACCCTCGTGCAGGCCGCCCATCGCGCCGCCGCGGACGCTGGCGCCGTCGCGGGTGCCGAGCGCCACCTCGGCGGTGACGTGGCTGGCCCAGCCCGCGCCGAGCTCCCACACCTTGGTGACCCGCTCGGCGATTGCCGCGGGCCGCTTGCCGGACGGGCCGAACACCTTGCGCAGGTGGTCGTTCAGCGAGTCGGACAGCACCGGGCCGAACGGCTTGTAGGTGCGGGCCAGCTTGTTGACGGTCACCGCGAGCGAGCCCATGTCGGCGTCCGCGGCACCGTCGATCGCGCCGAGCGAGAGCTCGGAGCCGAGGTCGACGAGCAGCTGGTTGCGGCGCGAGGACACACCGTCGCACAGCGCCTCGATGGTGTCGGCCGGGCCGATCTGGTCCGGGCGCAGCTTCGTCCACAGCGCGATCAGCACGTTGGTGGCGTCGGACGCGGCGAACGCGATGTCGTCGGGACGCGGGCCGCCGGACGGGGTCGCGGGCGCCGCGGCGGGAGCCGGAGCGGCAGCGGCGGGCGCGGCGTCCGCGGCCGGAGCCGCCGGCTCGTCGTCCTCGACCGGCGCCGGGTCGGTGTCGGTGGAGTACACGATCCCGGCCTCGCGCTCGATGTTGAGCACCTCGACCGGGCCGCCGACGCGACCGGGCAGCTTCAGGGTCTGCGAGGCCAGGTTCGCGACGGTCGGGGTCGCGGCAAGGCCGATCTCGACGAACCGCTCGATCCCAAGTCCGCCGTCGGCGACGTCGCCGAACAGCAGGTCCTGCGTCTCGATCCACCGCACCGGGCTGGCGAACTGCCAGGCGAGGAGCTCGGCCAGCACGACGCGGGTCAGCTCGACGGGCTTCGCTGTCCAGGTGTCGAAGTCGGCGAGGACCGCGTTCAGCTGCTCGGACGGCACCAGGTCCGCGATCTCCGCGATGAAGTCCCGGCCCAGGTTGAACGGCTTGGGCACCAGGTTCGGGATGTAGCGGCCGATCAGGATCGCCGGGTCGATCTGCTCGGGCAGCAGCCCCAGCAGCCGCTCCCGGAAGTCGTCGACGCCACCGCGCAGCACGTTCGAGTGGAACGGCACGTCGATGCCGGGGATGACGATGAACGCCCGCTTGCCGCCGATCTCGGCGCGCCTGCGGTCGATCTCCGTCTCCAGCGCCTCGAGGCCGGCGACGGTGCCAGCGATCGCGTACTGCGAGCCGCGCAGGTTCAGGTTCACGATCTGCAGGAACTCGCCGGTCTGCTCGGCGACGCCACCGACGAAGTCCGTCAGGTCGGCGTCGTCGACCCCGAACTGCGACGGCCGGATCGCGGCCAGCCGATAGTTCGAGCGGCCGTTCGCGTCCCGCGGGACCAGCGCATGCATCGCGGAGCCGCGCTGGAACACCACCTCGAGCACTGCCTCCAGCGGCAGCACCCCGGCGACCGCGGCGAGCGCGTTGTACTCGCCGACCGAGTGACCCGCGAGGTAGGAGCCCTCCACGAAGGCGCCGGACTCGCGCAGCTCCGCGACCTGTGCGACACCGAGGACGGCCATCGCGACCTGGGTGAACTGGGTCAGGTGCAGCACCCCGTCCGGGTGCTTGTGAGTGACGCCCCTGGCCTTCACGACGGTCGGGTTGTCGCGGACGATCGCGAGGATCGAGAAGCCGAGCGTGTCGCGGGTGTGCTTGTCGGCGCGGTCCCAGATCTCGCGGGCGGCCTTGGACCGGGCCCGGGCATCGAGGCCCATGCCGGGGCGCTGGATGCCCTGGCCGGGGAACGCGTACACCGTCTTCGGGGCCGCGGTGCGGCCGGTCGCGACCATGACGAGTTCGCCGTCGACGCGGCAGCCGACCTCGACGATCTCGGCGCCCGCGTCATGCCCGATCCGGTCGACGCGGACGTCGATCAGGGCGCCGGGGCGGACCATGCCGAGGAAGCGGGCGGTCCATGCGGTCAGTCGGCGGGCCGGGACGGTGGCCTCCGGGTCGACGGCGACGACGACCTGCTGGGCTGCGGCGGAGAGCCACATGCCGTGCACGATCGGGCTGCCGAGACCGGCGAGCAGCGCCGCGTTGTCGGAGGTGTGGATCGGGTTGTGGTCGCCGGAGACCTGCGCGAATGCGGCCATGTGCCGCGGCGCGACGATCGTGGTCTGGCGGCGACGCCTGCGCGGGGTGTCGGCGGCGGCATCGGAGAGCGAACCGCCCGCGCGCCGCGGGTCGGCCAGCTCGGCCCGGCCGCTGCGGCCGCGGATCGCGAACCGCTCCACCATCGTCGCGAACGTCGGGGCGGCGGTGCCCTGCTCGCCGCGCATCGCGCCGACCTCGACGTGCACCTCGACGACCCGGCCGAGGTCGGTGTCGACGACGGAGACGCCCTCGGCCTTGACGGTGAGCACCGCGGCGTCGGCCGGGATCGCGTCGACGAGGTGCACCGCGTGGTCGAGGTGAACCAGGTCGAGCATGCCCTCGATGGCGTGCACCCCGGCCCGCGTCTGTGCGGCACCGAGCACCGCGAACACGGCGGGCCAGCAGGCACCGACGAGCACGTCCGGCGCCGCGGACGTGCCGGGGATCAGCGAGGTGGGCAGCCCCGACGCGGTGACACCCGAGTGGTCGGCGACCAGGTCGGGGATCCACGCGACGTTCAGCCGCGCGACGTCGCCCTTGACCGTCGGCAGGTCCTGGCCGGCGGCGACGCCGAGCAGGGCCGACATCGCGGCCTCGGCGTCCTCCGCGGTGACCACGGGGGCGCCGCCGTCGCGGGTGGAGTCGGGGACGGTGATCGCGATGGTCACCGCGCGGTCGCCGACGAGCGGCACCCGCAGTTCGACCCGGCCGCCGTCCCGCGCGCGCAGCGTCGCACCGGTGGTGGCGTGCGCGGCATCGGTGTCGGTGACCGTCCAGGCGGCGAGGTCGCCGAGGCGGTGCACCGGGTTGCGGGTCAGGCGGCCCGCCCACAGCACGTCGGGCGCGCCGAGCACGACACCGAACGCGCCGGTGCCCTCGGTGTGGCGGCGGGCTGCCACCGCGACCGGGGTGCCGCCCGCGGCGATCAACTCGTCGGTGGTGGCCTTCTCGAATCGGTCGAGCAGGTCGCCGACCGGCTCGTCGGCCCTGGTGATGCCCGCGACGGCGACGGTGCCCGGGATGATGCACACCTGGTCGGCGGAGTAGCGCGGGTCGTGGGCCTGCCACAGCGAGTCGGACCGCCACCAGCGGCGCACGTCCTTGTCGACGACCGGCACGAAGTTCACCGGCTTGCCCGGGGTCTTGCAGAGCGCGACGAAGAACGCGACATCCGCCGGGTGCAGGACGGTGGTCCCCGCGTCCGCGAAGCTGGCCCGCAGGGTGCACAGCGCGGCCTCGGGACGCTCCAGGATCTGCTCGTCCGCGAACTGGGTGACGATCGGGCCGCGGTCGTTGCGGTGCAGCCGGGCCTCGGCGCGCTGCAGCATCTGCGCGAACCGGTCCCGCCAGGTGATGTCGAGCCACACCGACTCGGTCGCCTCGGCGTACGCCTGCGCCCAGTCGGTGCCGCAGTCGAACTCCTTCGCGGAGTCGATGCCGACGGCCAGTTCGAGGTAGCGGCGCAGCCAGCGCTCGTAGGTCATGGTGGCAACGTCGCCGAAGTACGGCTTCGCGGTGACGTCGAGGGCCGCGATGATCTCGTCGCGACGCGTCGCGACGGCCTTCTCGTCGCCGGCGACCTCGTCGAGCAGGCGACCGGTGCGGGATGCGGCATTGTCGATCTCGTGGATGTCGGCGCCGAGCTGGCTGCGTCCGGAGGACATGCCACCGGTCGCGGTGCCCGCGGCAACCCAGTCGTCGGTGCCGGGGGTGTCGACGAGCATCTGCTTGACCTCGGGCGAGGTGGTTGCCTCGAGGGTGGCCATCGCTGCGGTGCCGACGAGGATGCCGTCGACCGGCATCGCCGGGTAGCCGAGCTGTTCGGACCAGCGGCCGGTCAGGTAGTCGGCGGCCCGCTCCGGGGTGCCGATGCCGCCGCCGACGCAGACCACCAGGTTCGGCCGCTGGCGCAGCTCGGCGTAGGTGGCGAGCAGCAGGTCGTCGAGGTCCTCCCACGAGTGGTGGCCGCCAGCGCGACCGCCCTCGATGTGCGCGATCACCGGGAAGTCCGGCACCTCCGCGGCGATCCGGATCACGGACTTGATCTGGGCGACGGTGCCCGGCTTGAACGCGACGTGGGCGATGCCCGCCTCGTCGAGATCGCCGATGATCGCGACGGCCTCCTCGAGCTCCGGGATGCCCGCGGTGACGACGACACCGTCGAACGGGGCGCCCGCCGCGCGGGCCTTGGGCACCAGGCGCTTGCCGCCGACGTGCAGCTTCCACAGGTAGGGGTCGAGGAACATCGAGTTGAACTGGACCGCGCGACCCGGCTCGAGCAGCGTCGACAGCTCGGCGACGTGGTCGGCGAAGATCTTCTCGGTGACCTGCCCGCCGCCCGCAAGCTCGGCCCAGTGCCCGGCGTTCGCGGCGGCGGCGACGATCTTCGGGTCGACGGTGGTCGGGGTCATGCCCGCGAGCAGGATCGGCGAGCGGCCGGTGAGCCGGGTGAACGCCGTCGAGGTGGCGACCTTGCCGTCGGGCAGGGTGACCAGGGACGGCCGGAACGACGACCACGCGCTGGGTACCTCGGGCACCGCGCCCGGGGTGAGCAGGTTGCGCTGGCCTGCGCGGGTGGCGACGGCGACGATGCCGACGCCGGTGCCGCGCAGCGGGCCCGCGGTCATCCGGGTGAGCAGGTCGCCGGGACCGAGGTCGAGGATCCAGGCGGCGCCCGCGTCGACCGCGGAGTCGACGTCGGCGACCCAGTCCACGGTGTCGGTGACGCAGGCGCGGGCCAGACGGGTGGCGCGCTCGACGTCGAGGCCGCAGCGGGCGGCCCAGGCGCCGACGGTGTCGACGGCGTCCGTGAGGGCGGGGTGGTGGAAGCCGACCTCGACGGCAATGGGCTCGAACACGGGCGAGAAGACCGCCCCGCCCCGCTTCTTGGCCTCGCGGTCGGCGGACTCCTCGGCGGCAACCTGCTCGGCCCGCTGCTGGACGCGCGCGAGCTGGGCGGGCGGGCCGGACAGCACAACGCGGCGGCGCCCGTTCCGGATGGCCATCACGACACCGCGGTCCGCGTCGACGCCCGCGTTCACCTCGTCGACGATGCCCTTGATGCGGGCCGGGTCGACGTCGGAGACGGCGAGCATCGGGGACCGTTCCCCGACCCCGATGAGGCCGCGCCTGCGGCCGACCAGGACCGCTGCGGCACCGATGAGCTGGGAGATCGCCAGCAGCTCGCCGTCGGAGGCGCCGCCGTCCGCGACGGAGTCGGCCGCGACCTGACCCTGCGAATGCCCGATCACGGCGACCGGGGCGATCTGCGCGGGGTCGAGACCCTGCATGCGCAGCGACCGCAGCGCGGCGAGCTGGGTGAGCAGGACGCCGGGCAGCGAGACGGATGCGGAGGTCAGCGCTTCCACGGACGGTCCGGCGTCGGTCGCGTCCTCGTCGGCGACGTCACGCTCGAGGATCCAGCCGATCGGGTCGAAGCCGATGGGCCGCACGACCAGCAGGTCCGTGGCGACGGGCGCGAGGGCCGCTGCCGCGTCGTTGACGAGTTCGGTGAGGTCCGGCTCGATCCCGTTGTCACGGATCAGTTCCTCGAGTGACTCGAGCCAGGCCGCGCCCTGCCCGCCGAAGGCAAGGGCGTAGGGCTCGCCGGCGACGAGCCGGTCACGCAGGGGTGACTTCGCGGCGCCGGTCCGGGCAGGCGCGTACCGGGAACCGGTGTTCCCGTCGCCGTTACCCAGTGGTGTGCTCTCGTCGATCGTCACGCTGGATGGTCCTCTCCTGGTCGGAACCCGCCGACGTCACAACCGGTCGACGGGCGCGTCCGTGCGCTCGCGGATGGTTCTTCGGGGGTGCGAACAGGGTGACACAGGATCATGAGGGAATCCTCACGTTTACCGTGGCCGACGGCGTTCTACCAGGTAGTAGGCGTGATGTGGATCACAGGACGGTCGTCCAAGTGACTTTCAAGTAGGGAACGAACGCGCTGGCAGCGCCGAGAACCCGTCGGTAACAAACATGAGGAGGTCCTCATGTTGATTGTTATATAACCGTTACATCACTGGGTGGGGAGTGCCCGGTCTTTACCTTTCCGGCTAGCGGGTCCCGGTTGACGGTGGCGGCCGCAGGCCGCAGCTCCTCCGAGCCGCACGTTCGGCGACGGTGCCGTGGCGTAGTCTGTTTCGGCACGCGCGAGTGGCGGAATGGCAGACGCGCCACACTTAGGATGTGGTGTCCAACGGACGTGGGGGTTCAAGTCCCCCCTCGCGCACAACTGTCGGACACATCTCCGCTGTGACCGTCACCTCGCCCACCACCGGGTTCCCCCCTTCTACCCTCGGGTACCGTCGTGGTGTGGTCCGTACACCCTCCCGCCGCCGCCCGGCACTGATCGTGTTCGTCGTTGTCGCGGCCGCAGCCTGCCTGGCCCTGGGGTACTGGCAGTGGACCCGGTTCGAGGCGGTCGGCGGCACCGGACAGAACCTCGGGTACGCGTTCCAGTGGCCGCTGTTCGCGGCGTTCGTGGTGTACGCATACCGCAGATTCGTACAGCTCGAGGACGTCACCCCCGAGGAACAGCACAAGCTGGTCAACGGCGACGCACCCCGCGAGATCCCCGCGGACCTGCTGCCGCAGCGCACCGCGCAGGCCCCCGACTCACTCGACGCCGCCAACCCGGACGACGAGGCCCATCAGGCGTACAACAACTACCTCGCGCAGCTCCGAGCGGGCGAGGCCGATAGGAGCACCACGTGAGCACGGCCCCCGACGAGACCGTCACCACGACCGACGTCCGCGACACCAGGAAGATCGCCGCGGCGCTGCTGCGCTACCGGGTGCTGGCCTATGTCACCGGCATCTGGCTGCTGGTCCTGACCGCGGAGATGGTCGCGAAGTACATCTTCAAGGTGGAGGACCTGCCGTCGTGGATCGCGATCGTGCACGGCTGGGTCTACTTCGTGTACCTGATCCTGACGATGGACCTTGCGGTGAAGGTGCGCTGGTCGGCCAAGCGCACCGTCGGCACCCTGCTGGCGGGCACCATCCCGTTCCTGTCGTTCTTCGTCGAGCACAAGCGCACCCAGCAGGTGAAGGCCGACTTCGGCGTCTAGCCCCTCCGCCGCATCCTGCTCCATCCCACCCCTCCGCACCCCCCGCGCCCCCGCCTTCATGACCGAATGGGGCTTTCGATCAGTTGAACTGATCGAAAGCCCCATTCGGTCATTCAAGGGGGCGGTCATTCAAGGGAGCGTCGTTCGGGTGAGGTCAGGGCGCGACGAGGCCGGCGAGGTCCGGCACCAGCTGCGCCAGCGCCCTGCCGCGATGCGAGGCGGCGTCCTTCTCCGCCGGGGTGAGTTCCGCGGCGGTCCGCTCCTCCCCCTCGGGCCGGAACACCGGGTCGTACCCGAATCCACCGTCGCCGCACGGCTGCCGGACGATCGATCCCGGCCAGGTCCCGCGAACGACTCGCTCGACCCCGCCCGGCACGACCAGCGCGCACGCGGACACGAACGCCGCGCCACGCCGCTCATCGGGGATGTCCGACAGCTGCGCGAGCACCAGCGCGGTGTTCGCGTCGTCGTCACCGTGCCCGCCCGCCCACCGCGCCGACAACACACCCGGCATCGCGTTCAGCGCGTCCACCTCCAACCCGGAGTCGTCGGCGACGCAGGGTAGCCCGGTGGCCGCGGCACCGTCACGGGCCTTGACGAGGGCGTTCTCCTCGAACGTCGCGCCGGTCTCGGGGGTCTCCGGGAACTCCGGGACCTCGTTCAGCCCGACCAGTTCGATTCCCTCGATGCCCGCCGTCTCCAGCACCCGCCGGAGCTCGTTCAGCTTCTTCGCGTTCCGGGACGCGACGAGCAGCCTGGTCTCAGGCACCGAACTTCTTCTTCTCCGGAGACTTCGGCTCGGGCAGCTCGCCCGGGTACGGCAGGGCCAGCGCCTGCTTCTGGATTTCGAACAGCTGCTCGCAGCCGGCGAGCGCCGAGTCGAGCAGCCGGTCGAGGGTGGTGCGCGGGAAGGTCGCGCCCTCACCGGTGCCCTGGATCTCGACGAGCGTCCCGGTGTCGGTGGCGACGACGTTCATGTCGACCTCGGCGCGCGAATCCTCCTCGTACGGCAGGTCGAGGCGGACCCGGCCGTCGACGACGCCGACGCTGACGGCGGCGATGCCGCACGAGATCGGCTGCGGGTCGGACAGCAGGTCCGCGGCCCGCAGGTAGCTGACCGCGTCGACGAGCGCGACGTAGGCGCCGGTGATCGCGGCGGTGCGGGTACCGCCGTCGGCCTGCAGGACGTCACAGTCGATGGCGATGGTGTTCTCGCCGATCGCGGCGAGGTCGATGCAGGCGCGCAACGACCGCCCGACGAGCCTGCTGATCTCCTGGGTGCGGCCGCCGACCTTGCCCTTGACGGACTCGCGTCCACTGCGGGTGTGGGTGGCGGCGGGCAGCATCGCGTACTCGGCGGTCAGCCAGCCGAGCCCGGATCCCTTCCGCCAGCGCGGCACGCCCTCCTCGACGCTCGCCGTGCACATCACTCGGGTGTTGCCGAATTCGACCAGCACCGACCCGGCGGGGTGGCTGGTGAACCCCCGGGTGATCCTCACTTCGCGGAGCTCGTCGTCCGCCCTACCGTCCAGTCGTCTGCTCACCCCGGTGAGCCTAGTTGACTAGGGCGTGTCTCCTAATCCCTCTCGGATGCACCTGGCCGGACAATCGTCGTCCGGCAAGGCGGAGGAGAAGCCGATACCGCTGTTGTATCGGCGCCGACGACAACGCCGCCGGGCGGCGATTGGACGCCAGGGGCGCCGAAAAGGGGAGTGGGAGACATGCCCTAAATGTCGAAGACGTCGCCGGCGCTGACCGCGTGCACCGGGCCCGCGAACTCGGCCTTCGCCTCCGCGATCACGTCCTCCCTGGACGTCCACGGCGGAATGTGGGTGAGCAGAAGTTCCCCGACCCCGGCCCTGGCGGCGACCCGACCGGCCTCGGTGCCGGACAGGTGGATGCCCGCAGGCCGGTCGGCCCGGTGCGTCCAGGACGCCTCGGACAGCAGCACGTCGGCGCCGGTCGCCAGCTCGACGACCTCCTCGCACATGCCGGTGTCGCCGGTGTAGATGAGGGTGCGGCCGGCGGGGTCGGTGAACCGGAGCCCGTATGCCTCCGGCGGATGGAACATGCGCCTGGACTGCACGGTGAGCGTGCCGTAGTCGACGGTGCCCCCGTCGGTGAGGTGCCGTAGGTCGATGGTGTCGGAGATGTCGTCGAGGTCTCCCGCACACTCGGCCGACGCGACACCGATCCGGTGGTGGGTGTCGGCGGGTCCGTAGATCAGGGCGCGTCCGCTCGGCGGGTTCGGGTGGTAGCGGCGCCAGACCAGCAGCCCGGGCAGGTCGAGGCAGTGGTCGGCGTGCAGGTGGGTCAGGAAGATCGACACCGCCCCCGGATCCTCGTACCGCTGCAGGGCACCGAGCACGCCGGGACCGAAGTCGAGGACGGCCGGTGGGGTGTCCGGTGCGGTGAGCAGGTAGCCCGACGCGGGCGAGTCGGGACCGCCGACGCTGCCCGAACAACCCAGGACGGTGATGCGCATACCGGTCATGCTGCCACGACCGGCCTGCGACGAAAAAGGATCCGCCCGATTCGAGACGAACACGCCGCGTCCCGGGTGCTGCGCGGGCCGTCACACCGCGCAACCACGGCTAGTTCGGGACGGCCTTCGCCGCCCGCTCCGCACGCACGTCGGAGGCAAGAACCCACGCCGCGACGACGCCGCCGACCGCACCGAATAGGTGCCCCTGCCACGAGACCCCCGGCTGCCCGGGCAGCAC
Source organism: Rhodococcus sp. NPDC058532 (assembly GCF_042719255.1). NCBI lineage: Bacteria > Bacillati > Actinomycetota > Actinomycetes > Mycobacteriales > Nocardiaceae > Rhodococcus > Rhodococcus sp. NPDC058532. Next base: position 23,640 of record NZ_JBHXNU010000003.1, on the reverse strand, counting down.
CCCCCACAGCAGTCCCCCGTAGACGAGCAGGACCACGACACCAATCGCGAGTTGCGCGAAGTGGCGGGTGAACAGCCCCCGCGCGATGAGATAGGCCAGCCAGCCGAACACCAGGACCGACGCCCCGAGGTGGTTGGTGCCCGAGCCGCCGGTCAACCAGGTGCCGAGTCCGCCGACCACCCAGATGATCGCCGTCGCCGCGAGCCCCCGCCCGATACCGGACAGCATCACGAGGAACCCGAGCACGAGCAGCGGCAGGGTGTTGGCGATCAGGTGGCCCCAGCCGAAGTGCAGGACCGGCCCGAACAGCACGCCCCACAGGCCGCCGACGGTGCGGGGTTCGACGCCGCCCCCGTCGAGCCGGTTGCCGACGAGCATGTCGATGAACTCGAGGAGGTACAACCCGACCACGAACGCGCTGATCGTGATCGCCGCCTGCTGCCACTGCGGGCGGGATGCCGTGCCCGCGGGCGGATTCGACGGCCCGGGGACCGGAAAGGACGAGGTCGGGTGGGTCATGACCCGAGCCTACCCACGGGGACCGGGCCCGGAGCGGTTCCCGGTGCGCGCGCTCAGGCCTCGAACGCCGACGGAAACAGGTCTCGGTAGCCGGGGATCCCGGCGACGGCGGTGGCCGTGAGGACCGCGTCGACGATCGCGCGGGTGACGACGTCCGCGGCGGCCGCGCACACCGCGTCGAGCACCGGCAGGTCGGGCGGGAACGCGGCGGGCACCGGCGACGCGGGCGCGGGCAGGTCGTGGGTGCCGGTGGACAACGCGAACAGGGTGTCGCCGTCGAGCGGGGAATGGGCGGGACGGATCGCGCGGGCCAGGCCGTCGTGCCCGGTGACCGCGACCCGTCGGCAGGCCGCCTTGCTCAACGGGGCGTCGGTGGCCACGACACCGATGGTGGTGTTGAGGACGGTGCCCTTGCTGCCGAGGTCGAGGGCCGCTGCGAGGTCGGCGGCGTCGGGCACCCGCAGGCCCCACTCGGCGGCGGCGTGCGCGGACACCCCCCACGGCAGTCCGGTGGCCGGGTCGAACACCGATCCGACCGGGTTCGCGACGACCAGGGCGGCGACGGTCGCGCCCTCGGCCGGGCCCGACCCCAGGACGATGCTCGCGGTCCCGACACCCCCCTTGAGGATCCCGGCCCGCGCCCCGACACCCGCACCGACGCTGCCGCGCCGAACCTCGGCCCGTGCCGCATCCGCGGCGAGGTAGCCGTGGTCGGCGGTCGGGCGGACCGCCCAGTCCCCCACCGGCAGGTCGAAGATCACCGCGCCGGGCACGATCGGGACGACGTGGCCCGCGGTGTCCATCGGGATGCCGCGGCCACGCTCCTCGAGCCATCGCATCACGCCGTCGGCGGCCGCGAGCCCGTACGCGCTGCCACCGGTCAACAGGACCGCGTCGACCGTCTGGACGCTGTGGCTCGGGTCGAGCAGGTCGGTCTCCCTGGTGCCCGGCCCGCCGCCGCGAACGTCGACGGCGGCGGTGGCGCCGTGCTCGGCGAGAATCACCGTGCAGCCGGTGGCGCGGCCCGATCCCAGCTCGGCGTCGGCGTCCCGTTCGTGGTGGTGGCCGACCAGCAGTCCCGCGACGTCGGTCAGTGCGTTGCGCGGCCCCGGAATCCCGCTGCCCTGGGTCACACCAGGACCTGCACCAACGAGTCCTGCATCCAGGTCAGCCAGTGGTACACGTCGAGGTGCGGCGCGCGCGGGTCCTCGGGGTCGAGTTCGTCGGGGGTGTCGGCGTCGATCCCGATGGTGGTGCCGAGCGCAAGCCGCACGTCGTTGAGGCCGTAGAGCCACGATTCGGCCTGTTCGGGGGTGAGCACCACCTTGCCGCCGTCGGCGGGGACGGTCTGCAGGATCACCGCACCCGCGGCGACCTTCGCGTCGATGATGTCCGGTTCGTACAGGCTCCGCAGGGCGCCGTTGTCGTTGGCGTCGCGGGACCCGGGGTCGACTGCGTCCGTGCCGGATCCGAAGAAGTCCGGCAGCAGCCGGGCCAGGGTCTCGTCGGTCGGTGCGGTGGAGTTCCCGGTCCGCAGCCCGGTCAGCGCGGCGAGGTCGTCCTGCGGCGCGGACGACGCCCGGTCCTCAAGCAGGCCGAGAACCGAGGTCACCAGCGACCTGAGCACCGACGCCTCCCTGGCGTCCATCTCGGACCGGATCTTGACTCCGCTCAGTGAATTCTTACGGCTCCATGTGCGCACGGGATACCTGGACGTCCTTGTCGGGGTCGGTGGGTGGCTCAGCTGTCACGCTGCATCGTGGCCCAGAGACCGGCCGCGTGCAGACGCTGCACGTCGTGTTCCATCTTGTCCCTCGACCCGGACGAGACGACCGCCTTGCCTTCCTTGTGCACCTGCATCATCAGGTCGGTGGCCTTGGCCTTGCTGTAGCCGAAGAGCTTCTGGAAGATGAACGTCACGTAGTGCATCAGGTTGACCGGGTCGTCCCACACCACCGTCACCCAGGGACGATTCAAGGATTCGTCCTCGTCGGTGACCTCCGCCTGTTCGGGCAGAACGGTCTCCGCTGGCATGGGCATCTTCGCCAGCGGCACGGCCATGAGTGTGAGGTACGGGCGCGGAGCCATACGTCCAGACTACGACGCGACCCGGACCAATTGAACACCGCGCAAGCAAAACCGCCGATGCGAAACGCCGACGGGGGAACACCGCGCGCCGCCGGTCCGGGAACGGCACTGCTCGTAGGGTGTATCGGGTGACGAACACCCAGTGGTCCCGGCCCGCGACGAGCACCGCGCTGCTCACCGACCAGTACGAGCTGACGATGCTCGCCGCCGCGCTCGCCGACGGCTCCGCTGGCCGTCGCTGCACCTTCGAGGCGTTCGCCCGTCGGCTTCCCGACGGCCGCAGGTACGGCGTGGTCGGGGGCGTCGAACGACTCCTCGACGCGCTGCACTCGTTCCGGTTCGGGGAGCCCGAACTGGAGGTCGTGTCGAGGTTCCTCGACGCGGACACCGTGGCGTGGCTGCGCGACTACCGGTTCACCGGCGACATCGACGGCTACCGGGAGGGCGAGCTGTACTTCCCCGGCTCGCCGATCCTGTCGGTGCGGGGCACCTTCGCCGAGTGCGTTCTGTTGGAAACCCTGATCCTGTCGATCCTCAACCACGACAGCGCGATCGCGTCGGCGGCGGCCCGGATGGTCAGTGCCGCCGACGGCCGGACGCTGATCGAGATGGGGTCGCGGCGCGCGCACGAGGAGGCGGCGGTGGCGTGCTCGCGGGTGGCCTATCTCGCCGGGTTCGACGCGACGTCGAATCTGGAGGCGGTCCGCCGGTTCGGGGTTCCTGGCGCCGGGACCAGTGCGCACGCGTACACGCTGTTGCACACGACGCCGGACGGGCCGGACGAGGCGGCGGCGTTCCGCGGGCAGGTCGAGGCGCTCGGCGTCGACACCACCCTGCTGGTCGACACCTACGACATCACCGCAGGCGTCCGGACCGCGATCGAGGTGGCCGGACCGGAGCTGGGCGGGGTCCGGATCGACTCCGGCGATCTCGGGGTGTGGGCGCGGCAGGTCCGCAAGCAGCTCGACGAGCTCGGCGCGACGAAGACGCGGATCGTGGTGTCCGGGGATCTCGACGAGTATGCGATCGCGTCGCTGCGGGCCGAGCCGGTCGACGCATATGGGGTCGGGACGGCGCTGGTCACCGGGTCCGGGGCACCCACGGCGGGGATGGTCTACAAGCTGGTCGAGGTCGAGGGCATCCCGGTGGAGAAGCGCAGCAGCCAGAAGGCGTCGCGGGGTGGCAGCAAGTGCGCGATCCGGTTCGCCCGGGCGACGGGAACGATCGTCGAGGAGGTCGTGTATCCGGCCGACGCGCCGGTCCCGGACGGTGACGGCCCGACGGGCAGGCCGCTGATGATCCCGCTGGTCCGCGGCGGCGAGGTCGAGCCGAACCTGCCCGGTCTCGGCGACGCGCGGGAGCTGCTGGCACGCAACCTGGTGAGCCTGCCGTGGGAGGGCCTCAAGCTTTCGCACGGGGAGCCCGCGGTGCCCACCCGCTTCGTCCGGTGAAGGATGGGGTGATGAGCAGGGCACTGGTGATCGTGGACGTGCAGAACGACTTCTGTGAGGGTGGGTCGCTGGCGGTGACCGGCGGCGCGGCGGTGGCGGAGGCGGTCAGCGACTATCTCGCGTCCCCCGGCCGGCCGCGGTACGCCGCGGTCGTCGCCACCGCGGACCGGCACATCGACCCGGGTCCGCACTTCTCCGCCCACCCCGACTTCCGGGACAGCTGGCCGCCGCACTGTGTGGTCGGCACACCGGGCGCCGAGTTCCATCCGGACCTGGACGTTCGTCCGGTGCAGGAGGTGTTCGGGAAGGGCGCCTTCGCTGCCGCGTACTCGGGGTTCGAGGGCGTGTCGGACGACGGGGACACGCTCGCCGAATGGCTGCACGACCGCGCCGTCGACGCCGTCGACATCGTCGGCATCGCCACCGACCACTGCATCCGCGCGACGGCGCTGGACGCGGTCCGCGAGGGCTTCGACACCCGGGTGCTGTTGGACTACACCGCCGGGGTCGCGCCCGACACCACCCGCACCGCGCTCGACGCGATGCAGACGGCGGGGGTGACCCTGGTCGGGTGGTCGGCACCAACCCCGCGCCGCAGGCGATAGGACCGCCGCGCCGTGAGGTGACGGCCGCGTCGGGCCCTGCCAGTAGGCTCTCAGGGTGCGCGAACTCCCCACCGTCCCCGACCTGCTGTCCGAGGCGGTGCACGCCCTCGGCGGCAAGGAACGCCGGAACCAGCTGACGATGGCATCGGCGGTCGCGCACGCGATCGAGTCCGGGGAGCATCTGGCGGTGCAGGCGGGCACCGGTACCGGCAAGTCCCTCGCGTATCTGGTGCCGAGCGTGCGGCACGCCGTCGAGTCGGGGCGCACCGTGGTGATCTCGACGGCGACGATCGCGCTGCAGCGGCAGCTCGTTGACCGCGACCTGCCGCGACTGGCGAAGGCCCTGAAGAAGCCGCTCGGCAGGGAACCGAGGTTCGCGATTCTCAAGGGCCGCAACAACTATCTGTGCATGAACAAGGTGCACACCGGGATGGCGGAGCAGCCAGCCCCGGAGGCCGAGCTGTTCGACGCGTTCGCGGTGTCCCGGCTGGGCCGGGAGGTGCAGCGGCTGACGACGTGGTCCTCGGACACCGAGACCGGGGACCGCGACGAACTGGTGCCCGGCGTCTCCGACCAGGCGTGGCGTCAGGTCAGCGTCACCGCCCGCGAATGCCTCGGCAAGTCGCGCTGCCCGATCGGCGAGGACTGTTTCGCCGAACGGGCCCGCGCCGAGGCCGCGCAGGTGGACGTCGTCGTCACGAACCACGCGCTGCTCGCGATCGACGCGATCTCCGGTATCGCAGTGCTGCCCGACCACGACGTTGTTGTTGTCGACGAGGCGCACGAACTGGTGGACCGGGTGACCGGCGTCGCGACCGCGGAACTGGCGCCCGCGACGATCAGCGCGGCCGCGCGGCGGTGCACGAAGCTGGTCGAGGAGCAGGACGCGGACCGGCTGGAGGCGTCGGCCGAGGCCTGGACCGCGGTGCTCGAGGAGTTGCCGTCGGGCCGCTGGGAGCGTCTGCCCGACGGCGCCGGGCAGGCATTGGCGCTGGTCCGCGACGCCGCGTGGGCGGTGCGGACCGCGATCGGCCCGTCCCGTCCCGGTCAGGCCGCGGCCGACCCGGAGTCGGCGGCGGCGCGGGCCGCGGCCCTGTCCGCGGTCGACGAGGTGCATGACAGCGCCGTCCGAGTCCTCACCGCGTTCGATGAACCGGATCCGGCGAAGCACCGGGACGTGGTGTGGCTGGCCGACGAGGAACGGCGCGGGAAGCTGGTCCGGATCGCGCCGCTGTCGGTCGGTGGCCTGCTGCGCAGCCGCCTGTTCGACGAGTCGACGGTGGTGCTGACCTCGGCGACGCTCACCGTCGGCGGCAACTTCGACGGTCTTGCGGTGGAGTGGGGACTGCCCGCGCAGGCGTCGGTCCGCAGCGACACCGCGATGGCGACCGGCACCGAGGCGCCGTCCGACGAGTCGACCGTCAAGTGGAACGCCGTCGACGTCGGCTCACCGTTCGACCATGCGAAGGCCGGAATCCTGTACGTGGCCAAGCATCTGCCGCCACCCGGCCGGGACGGGCTGTCGCCGCGGTTCCTCGACGAGATCGAGGAACTGGTCACCGCCGCCGGGGGCCGCACTCTCGGCCTGTTCTCCTCGACGCGGGCCGCGAAGGCCGCCGCTGCGGAGATGCGTCAGCGCCTGGACACCCCGGTGCTGTGCCAGGGCGACGACGCGACCGGGCAGCTGGTGCGCACGTTCGCGGAGGACGAGGCGACGTCCCTGTTCGGCACCCTGTCGCTGTGGCAGGGCGTCGACGTGCCCGGTCCGTCGCTGTCGCTGGTGATCCTGGACCGGATTCCGTTCCCCCGCCCGGACGACCCGTTGCTGGCTGCGCGGCAGCGAGCCGTCGAATCCCGGGGCGGCAACGGGTTTCTCGCGGTCTCCGCGAACCATGCCGCGCTGCTGCTGGCGCAGGGCGTCGGGAGGCTGCTGCGCAGCGTCGACGACAGGGGCGTGGTCGCGATGCTCGACTCCCGACTGGCGACGGCCCGGTACGGCGGCTACCTGCGCGCCTCGCTCCCCCCGTTCTGGGAGACCTCGGATCCGCTGGTGGTCCGCAAGGCGCTGGAACGACTCGCGGGCGGTTAGAGGAGCCGCTTCCGGAAGTGGTCCAGCACCGTGTCCAGCGCCTGCCTGGTCGGCTGGCCGGGTTCGTCGACGAGATGCTCGGTGAGCGGCGAGTGCGGGGGGATCAGGGCATCCGGGTTGGCGGCGGCATCGTCGAGTTCGACGGCGACGAACGCGTCCCCGAGTTCCCGGCGCAGGAACGCGAATCGTTCCTCGGGGACGAACCGGTCGCCGCGGAACCGGAGCCCGAGCACATCGAGTCCCTCCGCGCACCTGCGTTTGACGACGGCCAGGTCGTCGGCGCCGATGTCGATCGTCGCCCGGCGCCGCGGCGTGACCGCCAGCGGCAACGACGGCTGCGCGAGAACCGGCGCGACCAGCCGAGCGTCGGTGGCCATGGCGAGCGCGAAACCGCCGGTCAGACACATCCCGATGGCACCGATCCCCGGTCCGCCGCACCGGCCGTGCTCGTGCGCACCAAGGGCCCGCAGCCAGGTCACCGCGGGCGAACCCCGGCCGGTCGCGAGCAGGGTGAACTCGCGGCTGACGCACAGCCGGGCCGCGGTCCGGGCGGTGTACGACGCGGTGCCCGACCAACCGTGCGCCTCCGGGTACACGTCCCGGCCCGCGACCCCGAACAGGTCCGGCAGCACCGCGGTGAGCCCGAGATCGCGGACCCGACGGGCGAACCCGACGAGCGCCGGCGTGATGCCGGGGATCTCGGCCATCACGATGACGGCGGGCCCGGACCCCGACCGGTACACGTCGTGGGTGACCCCGTCGTGGGTGAAGGGCTCGCTGACGAAATCCGCGAGTGTGTCATCGGCCATCGCGTCCCCTACGACGCCGCGACCGCGACCAGAGCGAGTTCCGCTCCGTTTGCCAGTAACTCGTGGTGTGGCAGCACCCGGACGGTGTACCCGACCGCGCCGGAATGCCGCAGGGCGGTGTCCACCACGTACACCTCGCCGAGTTCGTCAGTCCCCGCGTGCGACATCTCCACGGTCACCACGTCGGACAGATCCTCGTCCGACCCGACCCGGCCGAGCACCGCCTGCACGGTCACCTCGGTCGGCTCGAGTCCGCCGAGCTGCAGGTACGCGCGCAGTGACAGTTCGGCGCCGATCACCGGGGTGTCCGGCAGCCCGGAACTGTCCACCTGCACCACCTGCACGGCGGGCCACGCCGCATCGACGCGTTCGCGATAGTGCGCCACCTGCCTGGCCCCCGCGTACCCGTCGGCGATCGCGAGCCGGGACGCCCGCGCGGCGGGTGCGTACAGGTCGACGACGTAGTCGCGGACCATTCGGGACGCCAGCACCTTCGGCCCCAGCGACTGCAGGGTGTGCCGGACCATCTCCACCCAGCGGGCGGGCACCCCGTCCGCCCCACGGTCGTAGAACTTCGGCAGCACCGACTGTTCAAGCAGGTCGTACATCGCGTGCGCCTCGAGGTCGTCGCGGCGCGCCTCGTCGAGCACGCCGTCCGCGGTCGGGATCGCCCACCCGTTCTCGCCGTCGAACATCTCGTCCCACCATCCGTCGAGGATGGACAGGTTCAGCCCCCCGTTGAGTGCCGACTTCATCCCGGAGGTGCCGCACGCCTCGAGTGGACGCAACGGATTGTTCAGCCACACGTCGCACCCCCAGTACAGGTAGCGGGCCATCGACATGTCGTAGTCGGGCAGGAACACGATCCGGTGCCGCACGTCGTGCCGGTCGGCGAACCGGACGATCTGCTGGATCAGCGCCTTGCCGCCATCGTCGGCGGGGTGGCTCTTGCCCGCAACCACCAGCTGTACCGGGCGATCGGGGTCGAGCAGCAGCGCCCGCAGCCGCTCCGGGTCCCGGAGCATCAACGTGAGGCGCTTGTAGGTGGGCACCCTCCTCGCGAACCCGACGGTGAGCACATTCGGATCGAAAACCTCCCGGGTCCAAGACAATTCGGCCTCGGTCGCACCCCGCTCGCGCCACGACGCCCGAACCCGGCGACGCACCTCGTCGACCAGCTGCCCGCGCAGGGCGGTGCGGGTCGCCCACAGTTCGGTGGCGTCCACCGTGGTCAGCCGCTCCCATCCGCGCGCCTCCTCGACGGACTCGGGGCCTGCGACCCGATGCGCGAGCTCCATCCACTCGCGGGCCGCCCACGTCGGGGCGTGCACCCCGTTCGTGACCGACCCGATCGGCACCTCGTCCGCGTCGAAGCCCGGCCACAGCTCGCTGAACATTCCCCTGCTGACGGTGCCGTGCAGCTTCGAGACCCCGTTCGCGCGCTGGCCGAGCCGCAATCCCATGTGCGCCATGTTGAACACCGACGGGTCGGACTCGCGACCCAGTTCGAGAATGCGGTCCACCGCAAGCCCCGGCAGCAGCGCCGACTCGCTCTCGCCCGCGGCACCGCCGAAGTAGCCCCGCACCAGATCCACCGGGAACCGGTCGATCCCCGCAGGCACCGGGGTGTGCGTGGTGAACACGGTCGCCGCCCGGACCGCGGCAAGGGCCGCACCCCAGTCGAGCCCGGTCCCGGTGACCAGTTCCCGCACCCGCTCCACGCCGAGGAACCCGGCGTGCCCCTCGTTCATGTGGAACACCTCCGGGTCGCCGAGGCCCTCCGCGCGGGTGTAGGCCCGGACCGCGCGGACCCCACCGATCCCGGCGAGGATCTCCTGCTTGATCCGGTGGTCCTGGTCGCCGCCGTACAGGCGGTCGGTCACCCCACGCAGTTCCGGATCGTTCTCGGCGATGTCGGAGTCGAGCAGCAACAGCGGAACCCGGCCCACCTGCGCGATCCACACCCGCGCCCGCAGCACCCGCCCACCGGGCATCGCGACGTGCAGCAGCACCGGCGCCCCGGACTCCGGTTCGGCAAGCAGCCGCAGCGGCAGGCCCTGCGGGTCCAGGGACGGGTAGTGCTCGGCCTGCCACCCGTCCGCCGTCAGCGACTGCCGGAAGTACCCGGACCGGTACAGCAACCCGACGCCGATCAGCGGCACCCCGAGGTCGGAGGCAGCCTTGAGATGGTCGCCCGCGAGGATGCCGAGGCCGCCGGAGTAGTTCGGGAGCACCTCGGTGACCCCGAATTCCATGGAGAAGTACGCGATTCCGCTGGCCAGGTCGCGGTCCTTCGCCTGCTGATTCTGGTACCAGCGCGGCCGGTCGAGGTAGTCGTCGAGATCCGATTCGAGGCGGTCGAGTTCGGCGACGAACCCGGCATCGGCGGCGAGCGCGTCCAGTCGCGCCGGCGCGACCTCTCCGAGCATCCGGACCGGGTCGTGGCGCACCCGAGTCCACAGGTCGGGGTCGATCCGGGCGAACAGGTCCTGAGTCGGCGGGTGCCACGACCAGCGCAGGTTCGTCGACAGCCGGCCCAGCGCGGACAGCCGGGCGGGCAGGTGGGCACGGACGGTGAACCGACGCAAGGCTTTCACCTGGCGAAGACTACCGATCCGGCGGGCATTGGTCCTGTCCTGCGGACGCCGCGTCCCGCGCGGACACCCGACCGCAGCCCGTAAGGTCTCCTGCATGACCGGGCGGATAGGCATCGACGACGTCGTCCCCGACATCGAGGGAGGCAGACACCCGGCGAAGGCCGTGGTCGGCGAGACCTTTCCGGTGACCGCGTCGGTGTGGCGCGACGGGCACGACGCGGTCGCCGCGACGCTCGCGGTCCGCGGCCCCGGGTTCACCCGAAGCATCCGGATCCCGATGCTGCCCGGCCCGCTGCCCGACACGTTCGCCGCGGCCTTCACCCCCACCTGCCCCGGCACCTGGACCTACCGGGTGGAGGGGTGGAGCGACCCGCTCGCCACCTGGCGGTCCGCGGTCGAGGCCAAGCTGGCGGTCGGGCAGGGTCCGACCGAGTTGGCCAATGACCTCGAGGTCGGTGCCCGGCTGTTCGAGCGGGCCTCGCACGTCGTGCCCCGCGGGGATCGGCACCGCTGCCTCGCCGTCGCGACGGCGCTGCGGAGCACGCAGCCGTTGCCGCAGCGGGTGGCGCCCGCGTTCGCGCCCGCGGTCACCGACCTGCTGCGCGCCCATCCGCTGCGGGACCTGCTGACGAGGGGCCGGGCGCTCCAGGTGTGGGTGGATCGCACCCGAGCCCTGTTCGGATCCTGGTACGAGTTTTTCCCCCGGTCCACCGGCGGACGGGATGCGGAGGGGCGGCCGCGGCACGGCACCTTCACCACGGCCGCGAACGCGTTGCCCCGGATCGCGGCAATGGGATTCGACGTGGTGTACCTGCCGCCGATCCATCCGATCGGACGGGTGAATCGCAAGGGCCCCAACAACTCACTGACTCCGGGACCGGACGATGTCGGATCGCCGTGGGCGATCGGATCGCCGGAGGGCGGCCACGACGCGATCCACCCCAACCTGGGTACGATGGCCGACTTCCGGGCGTTCGTCAGCCGGGCGGGCCGGCTCGGACTCGAGGTCGCGCTCGACCTCGCCCTGCAGTGCGCCCCCGACCATCCCTGGGCGGCAGCACATCCGGAGTGGTTCACCGTCCTGCCCGACGGCACCATCGGGTACGCGGAGAACCCGCCGAAGAAGTACCAGGACATCTACCCGATCAACTTCGACGACGACCGCGACGGCATCTACACCGAGGTGCTGCGCGTGGTCCGGTTCTGGATCGCGGCCGGTGTCAGGATCTTCCGGGTCGACAACCCGCACACGAAGCCACCGGACTTCTGGGAATGGCTGATCGCGGAGGTCAAGACCACCGACCCGGATGTGCTGTTCCTGTCCGAGGCATTCACCCGCCCGGCCCGGATGTACGGGCTCGCCAAACGCGGGTTCTCGCAGTCGTACACGTACTTCACGTGGCGGGTGTACAAGCACGAGCTGATCGAGTTCGGGCAGGAGATCGCCGCGAAGGCGGACGAGGCCCGGCCGAACCTGTTCGTCAACACCCCCGACATCCTGCATGAGAGCCTGCAGGTCGGCGGGCCCGGCATGTTCGCGTTGCGCGCCGCCCTCGCCGCAACCCTGGCCCCGACCTGGGGCGTCTACTCCGGATACGAACTCTACGAACACCTCCCGGTGCACCCGGGCAGCGAGGAGTACCTGGACTCGGAGAAGTACCAGCTCCGGCCCCGCGACTTCGACGGCGCCCGGGCCCGCGGCGAATCGTTGGAGCCGTGGCTGACCACCCTGAACCGGATTCGCCGCGCGCACCCGGCCTTGCAGCAGCTGCGCAACATCACCTTCCACCACGTCGACAACGACTCGCTGATCGCCTACTCGAAGTTCGACCCGGTGACCGGCGACGCGGTGCTGACCGTGGTCAACCTGGACCCGTACGCCGCCGAGCAGGGCATGATCTGGCTGGACATGCCCGCGCTCGGCCGGGACTGGCACGACCGCATGACCGTGCTCGACGAGGTGTCCGGCGAGCAGTTCGACTGGGGGCAGACCAATTTCGTCCGGCTCGAGCCCTGGCGCGCGGTCGCACACATCCTCGCACTGCCCCCGATCCCCTACCCGGCGCGGCTGCACCTTGCGCACCGCCCGCCCGCGTCGTGAGCGCCATCGTTCCCCGCGGCGCCGCGCCCGACCCCGGCGACCTCGCCCGCCTGCTCGCCGGGACCCACCACGACCCGCACGCGCTCCTCGGTGCGCACAGCCATCCTGGCGGCACCCTGATCCGCGCGTTGCGGCCGAACGCGGTCGCGGTCGCGGCGCGCATCGGCCGCACCGACCACCCGCTGGTCCGGCTCGCCGACGACCTGTTCGGGGCGGTGGTTCCGGTGGAGGACCTGGTCGACTACCGCCTGGTCGTCGAGTACCCGGGCGGGGACACCACCGTCGTCGCCGACGGCTACCGCTTTCTCCCGACCCTCGGCGACCTGGATCTACACCTGCTCGGCGAGGGCAGGCACGAGCGGTTGTGGGAGGTCCTCGGAGCCCACCCGCGCGCATACACCACCCCGGACGGTGCGGTGCCGGGCACGTCGTTCGCGGTGTGGGCACCGAACGCGGCGGGGGTCGCGGTGATGGGCGACTTCGACGGCTGGGTGGGCAGGCAGGCCCCGATGCGGGCGCTCGGGTCGACCGGCGTGTGGGAGGTGTTCGTCCCCGGGGTCCGGCCCGGCGACCTGTACAAGTTCCGAGTGCACTGCCGGGACGGGTCGGTGCGGGACAAGGCCGATCCGATGGCATTCGCGACCGAGGTTCCGCCCGCGACCGCGTCCCGGGTGACCCGGTCGGACCACGTCTGGTCGGATGCCGAGTGGGTCGCGGCGCGGCGCCGCCGCGAACCCAACCAGGAACCGATGAGCATCTACGAGATCCATCTCGGGTCGTGGCGTCCGGGGCTGGGCTATCGCGACCTGGCGCGGCAGCTCGCGGAGTACGTGCGCGCGTGCGGATTCACCCATGTGGAGTTGCTGCCCATCGCCGAGCACCCGTACGGCGGCTCCTGGGGGTACCAGGTCACCTCCTATTACGCGCCGACCGCCCGGTTCGGCTCCCCCGACGACTTCCGCTGGTTCGTCGATCACCTGCACGGTGCCGGGATCGGGGTCATCGTCGACTGGGTGCCCGCGCACTTCCCCAAGGACGAGTGGGCGCTGGCCCGGTTCGACGGCGAGCCCCTGTACGAGCACGCCGACCCGCAGCGAGGCGAGCAACTCGACTGGGGGACCTACGTTTTCGATTTCGGGCGTGCCGAGGTCCGCAACTTCCTCGTCGCGAACGCCCTGTACTGGATCGACGAGTTCCACGTCGACGGGCTCCGGGTCGACGCGGTCGCGTCGATGCTCTATCTGGACTACTCCCGACCCCCCGGCGGCTGGACCCCGAACATCCACGGCGGCAGGGAAAATCTCGAGGCCGTCGCGTTCCTGCAGGAGATGAACGCGACCGTGCACAAGCACCACCCCGGCGTCGTGACCGTCGCCGAGGAATCCACCGCGTGGCCCGGCGTCACCCGCACCACCACGGTCGGCGGCCTCGGCTTCTCGATGAAATGGAACATGGGCTGGATGCACGACACCCTCGGCTACCTGGGCCGCGATCCGGTGCACCGCAGCTTCCACCACCACGAGGTCACGTTCTCGCTGATGTACGCGTGGAGCGAGCACTACCTGCTGCCGGTCAGCCACGACGAGGTGGTGCACGGCAAGGGCACGCTGTGGTCCAGGATGCCCGGCGACGACCGCACCAGGGCCGCGGGGTTGCGGGCGCTGCTCGCCTACATGTGGGCGCACCCGGGCAAGCAACTGCTGTTCATGGGCCAGGAGTTCGGGCAGCGCACCGAATGGTCGGAGGAACGCGGCCTCGACTGGCGGCAGCTCGACGACCCGCACACCGGTGCCCTGCAGCGGGGGGTGCGCACCCTCGTCGGCGACCTCAACGCCGTCTATCGCGCCCATCCGGCGTTGTGGACGCTGGACACCTCGCCGGGCGGCTATTCGTGGATCGACGCCAACGACACCGAGAACAATGTGCTCAGCTTCCTGCGGTACGGCACCGACGGCTCGATCGTCGCGTGCCTGTTCAACTTCTCGGGGTCGCCGCATCAGCACTACCGGGTCGGCCTGCCCGAGCCGGGTCGCTGGCGGGAGATCCTCAATACCGACGCCGCCGCCTATCACGGAACCGGGTTGGGTAACTTCGGTGAGGTGACCGCCACCGGCACCCCCTGGCACGGACGCCCCGCGTCCGCCGAGGTGACGCTGCCCGGCAACGCCGCGATCTGGCTGCACCGGGAACTGCCGTGACCCGGCTCCCGATCGCGTTCGCGGCCGCCCTCGCCACCGTCCTGGTCGCCGGCTGCGGTCAACTCGTGGACGGGCACGCGGTGTCGATCTACGACGACCCGTTCACCGTCGCCGGACTGGCCGCCACCACCGGGCCGAACGGTCCGCGGCCCGGCGCCCCGGAACCGTCACTCGCCGTCCGGGGCGGCGACGGGTCCGCCGCCGACCGTCTCGCCGGCGCGGCCGTCGACGACCTCGCCGCATTCTGGACCGTCGAGTACCCGCGCGCGTTCGCCGGGGATTTCCGGCCGGTCACGGACCTGATGTCGTGGGACCCGGGCGTTGCCCCCGCGCGGTCCGGGACGTTCTGCGGCGACAGCACCCACGGCGTCGCCAACGCCGGCTACTGCATCCGTGACGGCTCGATCGGCTGGGACCGCACCACCCTGCTGCCCGCGCTGATGGACACGTTCGGCCCGATGGCGGTGGTGATGGTGATCGCACACGAGTACGGGCACGCCGTGCAGCACGACTCGGGGCTGGCCGGCGACGACGACCCGACCCTGGTGCTCGAGCAGCAGGCGGACTGCTTTTCCGGCGCGTACATGCGGTATGTCGCGGCGGACCGGTCCGCACAGTTCACCCTCAACACCTCCGAGGGCCTCAACTCGGTGATGGCGGCGATGGTCGCCGTCCGCGACACCGACCCGAACGATCCGAGTGCCGTCCACGGCACCGCGTTCGAGCGGGTCACCGCCTTCCAGATCGGGTTCACCGACGGCGCCCGCGCGTGCACCGGGATCGACGAGGCCGAGGTCGAGACCAGGCGCGCGCAGCTCCCGCACCAGTTCACGACGCCCGGCGACATCGGCGAGACCGCGGTGACCGAGCGGACCGTCGACCTGACCGTGGATTCGCTGCAGTCGGTGTTCGCGCTGCCGGAACGCCCCCGGGTCTCGTTTGCCGGCGCGGACACCGGGTGCCCGGACGCGACCACCACCGAGCCGGTGTCGTACTGCCCCGCGACCCGCACGATCGGGGTGTCGATGCCCGCCCTCGTCGAGCGCGGGACACCACACGACGGCAACGTCGACGACCTCGCCAGCGACATCCGCGGCGACTTCGGCGCCTATGTCCTTGTCGCGTCCCGATTCACGCTCGCCGTGCAGCAGCACACCGGCGACTCCCTCACCGACCCCAAGACAGCGTTGCGGGCGGCCTGCCTGTCTGGGGTGTGGACCGCGGCAACGGCGTCCGGCTCGGCGGGCGGACTGAGCCTCTCGCCGGGCGACCTCGACGAGGCGGTGTCCGGACTACTCACCGACGGACTGATGGCATCCGACATCGACGGGGTCACCGTCCCGAGCGGCTTCGCCCGGGTCGACGCCTTCCGGTCCGGGGTCCTCGGCGGGCGCGACGCCTGCACCAACCGGTACCAGTAGCGCTCCGCTAGTACAGCGCGGAGGCGAGCTTGCGGCGGGCGGCGACGACGAGCGGGTCGGCCTGGTCGAAAAGCTCGAACAGTTCGAGTAGCCGGGTGCGGACCGTGGTCTTGTCGTCACCGGCGTACCTCCTGATCGCGTCGATCAGGAGCGTGAACGCCTCCTCCGGCTGCTGGGTGTAGAGCAGCGCGTCGGCGGCGTCGAGCTGGGCGGCAACGTTCGCGGGTTCCGCGGCGGCGGCCGTGACCGCGTCCGGGGCGACGTTCTGCACCCGCGCCAGGAACCGCACCTGACGCTGCGCGGCGACGGCCTGCTTGTTGCCCGGCTCGGCGTCGAGGATCGCCTGGTACGCCGCCTCGGCGCCGTCAAGATCGCCGTCGGCGAGCGCGTCCTCGGCGGCAACGAACCGCGGGTCCTCGGGTTCCGGTTCGGCACCGTCGACGGGCGGCGGACCCGACAGCTTGCCCGCGGTCGCGGCCAGCACCTGCCCGAGCCAGCCCTGCACCTGGTCGACGGGTTGCACACCCTGGAAGTCGGCGATCGGCTGGCCTGCCGCAACGGCGACGACGGTCGGGATGCCCTGCACACCGAACGCCTGCGCGATCCGCATGTTCGCGTCGACGTCGACCTTCGCAAGCACCCAGGTCCCGTCGCCGTCCAACGCGAGCGACTCCAGCTCACCGGCGAACGCGACACTCGCGTCGCTGCGCGGGGACCACAGTGCGACCAGCACGACCACCTGCATCGACCGTTCGAGAACCTCGGCCTCGAAGGTGGCTTCGGAGACGTCGACGACGGGCGACAGCCCCGTTGCCGAGCCGTCCCCTGCGGGGGTCGATGCGGTCGGCGCGGCAGGCGGCTGCGGTCGATCCTTCAGGCCGGACAGATCCACTGCACCGGACATGGCTGCCGCCATCGCGGCGGATGGACGTGCGGGCTGACGAGAACCGGGTCGAGTCACGGTGCCAGTTTGTCACAACAGGCCAGCGCCCCGGACAGCACAGCGCCCCCGGACCGCGGACGGTTCGGGGGCGCTGGGCATGCGGATCAGACGGCGTCGAGCTCGCGTGCGGTGGCAGCGGCGGCCGGGGTTGCGGACAGCTCGCCGAGCTGACCGGTCCGCTTCGCCCACCACTCGAACAGGATCGTGAAGAACGGCGGGATGCTCGAGAGCAGCGCCAGCCCGGTCGTGACCAGGTTCCACTTGAGGGCACGTGCGGTCAGCAGCGCGACGACAATGAACAGGACGAACACGGCACCGTGCAGCATGCCGAAGATCTGCACACCGATCTCGTTCGGGTAGATGTCCTGATCGGGTACGCGGTCACCGGTGAAGTACTTGAAGAACATGCCGAGGAGCAGACCGGCCCAGGTGAATGCCTCAAGGATTGCGACAAATCGGAACCGCTTGGCCGGGGTGCTGAGATCGAAGATGTTCGCCATGACCGCCATTGTGCCGGGCATCTACGACGATCCGTCGTTGCTGTGGGAGACATCACGGCCCCGACGGGATGCGTCGGGGCCGCGACCGGAGTAATGCCTCCCCGGTCAGCGCTGCGGGACGCGGAGGATCAGGGCATCACCCTGCCCACCACCACCACACAACGCCGCCGCACCGATGCCGCCGCCGCGGCGCTGCAGTTCCAGGGCCAGGTGCAGCACGATCCGGGCACCCGACATCCCCAGCGGATGCCCCAACGCGATCGCGCCACCATTGACGTTCACGATCGCCGGGTCGATCCCCAACTCCCGCGTCGAGACGATCCCGACCGCGGCGAACGCCTCATTGATCTCCACCAGATCCAGCTCCGTCGGCGCGATGCCCTCCCGCGCGCAGGCCTTCGCGATCGCGTTCGCCGGCTGCGACTGCAGCGTCGAATCCGGTCCGGCGACGACGCCAGCGGCACCGATCTCCGCGATCCAGGACAGCCCGAGCGCCTCCGCCTTCGCCTTCGACATCACCACCACCGCCGCGGCACCATCGGAGATCTGCGACGCCGACCCCGCCGTGACGGTCCCGTCCTTCGCGAACGCCGGACGCAGGCGGCCGAGGGATTCGGCGGTGGTGTCGGCGCGGATCCCCTCGTCCTCGCGCACCACGACCGGGTCGCCCGTGCGCTGCGGGATGGACACCGGGACGACCTCGGCGTCGAACAGGCCGTCCTTCCGCGCCCGCGCCGCCCGCTGGTGCGAGGCGGCGGCGAACGCGTCCTGCTCGGCGCGGGAGACGAACCTCGCACCGTCGTTGGCGGATTCGGTGAGGTTGCCCATCGCCTGGTCGGTGAAGATGTCGTGCAGGCCGTCGTAGGCGAGGTGGTCACGCAGGGTGACGTCGCCGTACTTGAACCCGGCACGGGACTTTTCGAGCAGGTGCGGGGCGCGGGTCATCGACTCCTGACCGCCGGCGACGACGATGTCGAATTCGCCTGCCCGGATCAGCTGGTCGGCCATCGCGATCGCGTTGATCCCGGACAGGCACACCTTGTTGACGGTCAGGGCGGGCACGTTCATGGGGATGCCTGCGGCGACGGCGGCCTGCCGGGCGGGGATCTGGCCTGCGCCCGCGGTGAGGACCTGCCCCATGATGACGTAGTCGACCTGGTCGCCGGTGATGCCTGCCTTGTCGAGGGCGCCGCGGATGGCGATGCCGCCGAGGTCGGATCCCGAGAAGTCCTTCAGTGCGCCCTGCAGGCGTCCCATCGGGGTGCGGGCCCCGGCAACAATGACTGAACTGGTCACGACTTCCTCCAACGATCACGAGCGAGTCGGTCACGACCCGCGACCACCGTCGCGGCACCCCATCCGACTGAGAACTACCAAAACGGTAGCGCTAACGTCGGGGGTATGACACAGACCACCCCCGCCGGCTCCCCGCTGGCCTCCGAACTGGTGACCGCCATCGATCATGTCGGCATCGCGGTTCCCGATCTCGACGCCGCCATCGCCTGGTATGGCGAACACCTGGGCCTGGTGTCGACGCACGAGGAGGTGAACGAGGAGCAGGGTGTCCGCGAGGCGATGCTGTCCGTTCCCGGCAGCCCGGACGGCAGCACCGCGATCCAGCTGCTCGCACCGCTCAACGAGGCCTCGACGATCGCGAAGTTCATCGATCGCAACGGTCCGGGCATCCAGCAGATGGCGTACCGGGTGACCGATCTCGACGCGATCTCCGAGCGGTTGCGCGCGGGCGGGGTCCGGCTGCTGTACGACGCACCGAAGCGGGGCACCGCCGATTCGCGCATCAACTTCCTGCACCCCAAGGACGCGGGCGGCGTGTTGGTCGAGCTCGTCGAGCCTGCGGCCAACCCCACCCACTGAGCGCAGACCGCGGCCGCACTCGTCGGCGCCGCACTCGATAGGCAGCCCCACCGTGCGCCCACCCCCGCGGGCGCACGGTGGCGCACGTCACAACCCACCTGCCCTGCCCCCCACGTCCGCCACCGGCGGTAAATTGGTACGCATGGCCTACGATCACGACCGCGGGATGCCGTTCACCATCGTCCGCAAGGGATACGACAAGGACGAGGTTCGGCGTTACTTCGACCGTTTCGACACCGAGCTGCGCGTCACCGCCACCGACCGTGACGCTGCGGCCGCCCAGGCCCGTGATCTCGCGCATCAGCTCGAGGACTCCCGCGACGAGATCGATTCGCTGCGCAAGGACGTCGATCGACTGTCGGTTCCGCCGACCACCGCGGAGGGAATGAGCGAGCGCATCTCCCGCATGCTGCGGCTGGCCTCGGACGAGGCGTCCGAGGTGCGGGCGAAGGCGCAGGCCGACGCCGCCGAAATGGTCTCGATCGCCGAGCAGGACGCCACCGCATTGCGCGGCAAGTACGAGGCGAAGCTCGCCGAGCTCACCGATCGCCGGTCCGCGATGGAGACCGAGCATGAGCAGACCATGGCCCGCGCCCGCACCGAGGCCGCCCGCACCGTCGAGGCTGCGCAGTCCGAGGCCGCCCGACTCGAGGCCGAGTCCGACGCGAAGCGCACGCGGATTCAGCAGGACTTCGAGATCACGATGAGCGAGCGGCGCACCAAGGTCGTCACCGCGGTCGAGGAACTCGAGGCGTCCAGCAAGGCCGAGGCCGAGCGCCGACTGACCGATGCGACGAACGAGGCGCGCCGACGCCTGCAGACGGCGACCGAGCAGGCCGAGAAGCGCATCGCCCACGCGAAGGAACTTGCCGAGGAGCTGCGCGTCCTTCGGGGCCGAATTCTCGCTCAGCTCTTGGGAATTCGAGGGCAGCTCGACTCCGTTCCGGCCATGCTCGCCTCCGTCAACCGGGAGGGCCAGTTGCTCGACGGCGTGGCGGAGTCGAA
Source organism: Rhodococcus sp. NPDC058532 (assembly GCF_042719255.1). Taxonomy (NCBI): domain Bacteria; kingdom Bacillati; phylum Actinomycetota; class Actinomycetes; order Mycobacteriales; family Nocardiaceae; genus Rhodococcus; species Rhodococcus sp. NPDC058532. The sequence continues at coordinate 3,439 of NZ_JBHXNU010000003.1, read as the reverse complement.
GAAGGGCGACGACGACGCGGACGACCAGTCGAACCGCGCCGACCACGACCCGGAGGACGAGGAGCGCGGCGGATCGAATAAGCCCGCAGCCCCGAAGACCGGTCAGAAACCGGTCACGACCAACGTCGGGTGATCCCGCGCGATCCGCGCCCGTTCCAGCAGCCGGTGTGCCAGTGCCTGCGGTCCTCGGCCCCGCCGAGCCCGTCGGCAGGCCACGCCACCACATGCGCGACGCCCGTCTGGATCTCGTGGTCACATCCGGGGCACCGGTAGGTCTTGACCGCCCGGGTCCCGGGGATCTGCCGCACCAGATAGCGCTCGTCGCCGTGACCGCCGGGGCCGCTCTCGGCGCGGGGCCCGTTCAGACCCACCGGCGACGGGGCGCCGGACCTGCGATTGTTGTTGCGTCGAGGCATGGGATCAGCGTAGCCACTGCCCGGCGACCCGGTCAGAAGAGCCGGAACTCGGTGCTCTCGATACCCCGCATCGCCTCGTAGTCCAGGATCAGGCACCGGATTCCGCGATCCTCGGCGAGGGTCCGCGCCTGGGGCTTGATCTGCTGCGCGGCAAAGACACCCGTGACCGGGGCGAGCAGCGGATCGCGGTTGAGCAGCTCGAGATAGCGGGTCAGCTGCTCGACGCCGTCGATCTCGCCGCGACGCTTGATCTCAACGGCGACCGACGCGCCCCGCTCGTCCCGGCACAGGAGGTCAACCGGGCCGATCGCCGTCATGTACTCGCGCCGCACCAGGCTGTAGCCGTCACCGAGGGTCTCGACGTGCTCGGCGAGCAGTTCCTGAAGGTGCGCCTCGACGCCGTCCTTCACCAGCCCCGGATCGAGACCGAGTTCGTGCGACGAATCGTGTTCGATCTCATCGATCGTGATCCGCAGCTCCTCGCCGGCCTTGTTCGTCACCACCCACAGCGCCCGGCCGTCGTCGTCGCCGTTCTCGACCAACCAGCACGGCGGACTCATCCAGTTGAGGGGCTTGTACGCCCGATCATCGGCGTGGATGCTCACCGAGCCGTCCGACTTCACCAGCAGCAACCTGCGTGCCATCGGCAGGTGGGAGGTGAGTCGTCCGACATAGTCGACCTGGCAGCTGGCAATCACGAGACGCACGGCCACCACCCTAGATCACCGCCAGCCCGATGCCCTCATGCCTCGCACCACCGCCGGCATCTCCCCGCTACTGTGAGTCACACCATGCGCCTACCCCGCACCACCGCACCGCTCGGGTCACCGATCCTCGGCGATGTCGACGAGAGTCCCCGCATTCGCCGGATCCGCGTCCAAATTCTGCTCACCACCTCGCTGATGCTGTCGAACCTCATCGGTGCGCTGCTCGTCGGCCTGCTGTTCCTCGTCGTCATTCCGGGGCCGGCGCTGTTCACCCGCGAGTTTCTCATCGTCAACGCCGTGATCGCTCCGCTGTACGTCGGAGTTGCGCTGATGATCGGCACCGCGTGGGGGACGACGATGGGCATCCGGGACCTGCGCTGGGCGGTTCGCGGACAGGTCCCGACCCGCCGCGAGGCCGCGGCGGCGCTCGCGATGCCATGGCGGCTGACGTGCATCCAGATCGTGTTGTGGGCGGGTGGGTTCGCCCTCTTCACCACCGCCTACGGCCTGCTCGATCCGGAGACCATTCCGAAGGTCTCGCTCACCATTGCGATGGGTGCGATCACGGTGTGCGCGTTTAGCTATCTGCTCAGCGAGTTCTCGTTGCGCCCCGCGGCAGCGCGCGCCCTCGAGGCAGGCGATCCACGACGGGTGCGGATCTCGGGTGTCACCGGACGCGGACTGCTCGCGTGGGTGCTCGGGACCGGCGTCCCGGTGGTGGGATTGATGCTGGTGGCGGTATTCAGCCTGGTCCGGCGCGATGTGGACGCCACCCAGGTGAACGTCTCGATTCTTGCGCTCGGCGGCGTCACTCTGGTGTGCGGATTTGCCCTCACCCTGCTCGGACTCGGAGCGACCGTCGCACCGATCCGGGCCGTCCGGGGGGCGATGTCTCGCATCGAGCAGGGCGACCTCGACGCCGAGGTTCTCGTGTACGACGGCACCGAACTCGGCGAACTCCAGAGCGGATTCAATCGGATGGCCGAGGGTCTGCGGGAACGGGACCACATCCAGGAGTTGTTCGGTCGGCATGTTGGCCGCGACGTCGCGGCGGCGGCGATCGCGCGGGACCCGGAACTCGGTGGCGAGGAGCGTCAGATCGCCGCCTTTTTCATCGACCTTGTCGGGTCGACGGAGATTGCCGCGACCCGCCCGCCTCGAGAGGTCGTCGACCTGCTGAACCGGTTCTTTGCGGTGGTGGTCGACGAGGTCGACGCGCACGGCGGCCTGATCAACAAGTTCGAAGGTGATGCTGCCCTCGCCATCTTCGGCGCCCCGGCGGATCTCGACAGCCCCGAGCGATGCGCGCTCGCCGCGGCCCGACGCATCCGGGACCGCCTCCTCGATGAGGTGCCGGACTGTCGGGCGGCGATCGGAGTCGCCGCGGGAATCGCGGTGGCAGGCAATATCGGTGCCCGCGATCGCTTCGAATACACGGTGATCGGGGATCCCGTCAACGAGGCAGCGCGCCTGTGCGAACTGGCGAAGTCCATCCCCGGCGCCCTTGTCGCATCCGAGCGCACGGTCGCCGCAACCGATGGGCTCGCGGACGGAACCTGGGTCCTCGGCGAGTCCGTCACCCTGCGCGGCCGCACCACCCCGACCCGCCTCGCCACCCCTGCCTGAGGGGCTCCGCGACCGAGTGCACGTTGGGTCGGGCGAACCCCGGCTGGCAGGCCGAACTCCCCTGTGCACACCCGTTCTGCTGCATGCACACGGGAGTTCGGCGCTGAATACCCGTGCGGATGCCGCATTCCCCGTGTGCACACCTCGTCTGCGTGATGCATGCCGGCGGTCGCGTGCGCCCCCAGGTCGAGGCCAGCAACACCCGTGCCGACCGGGCAGCGGTCGTGTGCACATAGCTGATGCGTGCACGTGGAAGGGTTGCGACGCGCGCAGAGAGGTTCGGCGCGCACCGGACCGCGAGCGAGTGGCACCCCCCGTGTGCACACGGCTTCTGCCGCGTGCACACCGGTGTTCGGCGCGCAATCTGTCTGCGGACGCGGCAGCGGGCGGGTGCACACCCGCTGTGTCACCGCCGCATGCGTTGGCTGGCGGGCGGCGTCGGTGCTTGGTCCGTGGTCGGGCCGGCGGCAGCGGCGTGGTCACCCGCACTGTGCACACGGCTTCTGCCGCGCGCACACCAGTAATCCGCGCTCAACACCCCCGCGAACACCACATCCCCCCTGCGCACACGGCTTCTGCCGCGTGCACACACCCACCCCCCACCGGGCGACCCACCCCCGAAAACGCCGAAAGCCCCGGAACCCAACCCCCCAAAAGGGGTCAAGTTCCGGGGCTCCCGAACAAGTAATG
>NZ_JBHXNU010000002.1:354739-394679 GCF_042719255.1 Rhodococcus sp. NPDC058532 | reverse complement strand
GATCATTCCTTCGCAAGAACGATCATCCCAGCGCAGAGGGCACCTGCCCTTCTATGACACGTTGTACCGCCGATCTCCATCGGTGGATTCAGGTCTGATCGACTGAACGCTTCCGTTCAGTCGGGACGGGGGCGGGGGGTGAGTAGTGCGCACGTACGCCGGGCACCGGAACGGCGTCCGGCGGTACCGTGCTGTGGTGGCCTCACCGCGGCTGGTCCACGACGAGTACGAGCGTGGGTGCGCGCTGCCCTCGACCCCGACGGCGGTGCGCTACCTGCCGCCGTCGGGGTTCCTCGCGTCCCGCGTGCCGACGCAGGCGCTGGCGGCGGGGTCGGTGGGGGTGCTCGCGTCCGCGGTGAATCGCCTGCTGGTGTCCCGGGGTCGGGAGCCGCGGGCGTGGCAGATCGATCCGGAGCGGGTCGCCGCGTCGTTCGGCGGCGACCGGATGCTGTCGATCGACGGTGCGCCGGTGTCCGCCTTCGCGCCGATGTCGGGGTTCTTCGCCGCCGGGGACGGCTGGGTGCGCACGCACGCGAACTATCCGCATCATCGGGCGCGCCTGTTGACCGCGCTGGACCTGCCTGCCGATGCCGACCCGGGTGTGCTGTCGACACGGATCGGGGAACTGCCTGCGCAGGACATCGAGGACCGGTGTGCCGACGCGGGCGCGATCGCCGTCCTGGTCCGCGACGAGACCGCCTGGGCGGGGCATCCGCAGGGCGTCGCGAGCGGTGACGGCCCGCTGGTGCGGACGCGGATGACGGACTCCCGGCATTCCGGTCCAACACCGTCGGTGGCCGACGCGGACCGCCCGCTCGCCGGTGTGCGGGTGGTGGACCTGACGCGGGTGCTGGCGGGGCCGGTGGCGGGCCGCGACCTCGCGTTGCTCGGCGCTCAGGTGCTGCGCGTCGACCCGCCGCACCTGCACGAGATCGACTGGCAGCACCGCGACACCGGCCAGGGCAAGCGGTCCACCCTGCTGGACCTGACCGTCGCCGACGATCTGAGCACGATGCGGTCCCTGCTCGTCTCGACGGACGTCCTGCTCACCGGGTATCGGCCGGGTGCCCTCGACCGCTTCGGGATCGCCGACTCGACGCCCGGCCTGGTGGTCGGTTCGGTCAGCGCGTGGGGTGAGCGCGGTCCGTGGGCGATGCGACGCGGGTTCGACAGCATCGTGCAGGCGGCCTCCGGGATCGCGTTGGTCGAGGGCGGCGGACGACCCGGTGCGCTGCCGGTGCAGGCGCTCGACCATGCCTCCGGTCATCTGCTCGCGGCGGGGGTGGTGGACGCGATCGCGCAGCGGATCGGGGACGGGTGCGGTCGGGTGGTGTCGGTGTCGCTGGCGCGCACGGCACGCTTACTGCTCGACCTGCCCGGGCGGGTCGCCGCCCCCGTCGCACCGAGGAGGCCTTCTCAGGCAACGGCGGTGACCCACGGCGGGATTCGCGCGGCGCGGCCTCCCCTGCCCGGGTACGCGCAGTACCCGTTCCCGGCCCACGACTGGGGTGCGGACCCGCCGCACTGGTGGTGAGGGACCCGCTCTGGTCGGTGGGCGCCCCCGTGCGCAGGCCGCCTCCGTGGGGCGGCGCACACTGTCGGGGTGAGCATCGTCCCCCTGCCTCCGACCGACCCCCTGCCCCCGACCGATCCTGTGCCCCTGATCGTCGACGTCGACACCGGGATCGACGACGCCCTCGCGCTGCTGTACCTGCTGTGCAGCCCGGATGCCGAGATCCTCACGGTGGCCAGCACCGGCGGCAACGTGCCGACCGCGCAGGTCGCCGCGAACAACCTGGCCTGGCTGGACCTGTGTGGCCGATCCGACATCGAGGTCACCCGGGGGTCGGCGGTCCCCCTGGTCGGCGACCTGCGCACCACGGAGGACACCCACGGGCCGCAGGGGCTCGGGTATGCGGTGCTGCCGACGTCGACCAGACCACTCGCCGAACGTGATTCGGCGACCGCGTGGGTCGAGGTGGCCCGCTCCCGGCCCGGGGAGGTGACGGGTCTGGTCACCGGGCCGCTGACGAATCTCGCTCTGGCACTGCGGATCGAGCCGGACCTGCCGCTGCTCCTGCGCCGGCTGGTGATCATGGGCGGGGCGTTCGACCATCCCGGGAACACCACCCCGACGTCCGAGTGGAATGTCGCCGTCGACCCCGAGGCGGCGAAGGTGGTGTTCGATGCCTTCTCCGTCGTGCCGGAGCATCGACGGCCGATCGTGTGCCCGCTCGGTGTCACCGAGACCATCGAGCTGCGCCCCGAGCACCTGCGTCGCCTCGCCGAATCCGCAGGCAGCACCCCGGTCGAGTCGATCACCGAGTCCGATCCGGCCGGAAGCCGTTCCCGCGCCTCCGATCCGGTGGTTCGCGCCCTGTCGGACGCGATCCGTTTCTACCTCGAGTTCCATCGGGACCACGGACACGGCTTCCTCGCCCACATGCACGACCCGCTCGCGGCGGCGGTGGCGCTCGATCCGGCGGTGGTGCGGACCCGGCCGGCCACGGTCGATGTCGAACTCGTCGGAACGCTCACTCGCGGGTCCACGGTCGCGGACTGGCACGGCATGTGGGGCCGCGCACCGAACGCCGATATCGCGGTGGCCACCGACCCCGACACCTTCCTCACCCATCTCGTCGACCGCATCGGCCGACGTCTGCGCGGACGGTCCCGCGCTACCGCCCCAAGGTGACCCGCGGTGGCCGCGGTGACGGCCTGCGCCGGACCGGCACTGCCAGCGGAACTCTCGCTGCGGTGTGCGATCATCTACCCGTTCCGCTCAGTCGACACCCGCTCGCGCCCGACGAGATCTGTCGCCGGACCGTCCGCCACCCGCGAGCCACAGAGAGAGGTGTCCGCATGAGCCACGCCCCACACCGCGCCCCGTCCGCCGACCACCGGACGCGCGGCCGCCGCCCGCGGGCCCGGTGACCGCATGGACACCACCGCTCTGAAGCAGAGCTGGCGCGAGGTCGCGAAGGTCGGCGACGAGGCAACCCAGTACTTCTACTCCCACCTGTTCCTCGCGCATCCCGAGGTCCGCGAGATGTTCCCGATCTCGATGACCGCGCAGCGGAGCCGATTCTTCACGGCGCTCGGACACATCGTGAGCAATGTCGACGACCTGGCCACCGACCCGACCTTCGTCGAGCAGCTCGGTCGTGACCATCGACGCTTCGACGTTGTCGCCGACCACTATCCGGCCGTCGCCCCGTCGCTGCTCGCCACCCTCCGACACTTCCTCGGCCCGGCGTGGACCGAGCAGCTCGAGGCGGACTGGACCGCGGCGTACGAGGCGATCGCCGGGATCATGATCGCCGCAGCCGCGGACGCCGAACGGGACTCCCCGCCGTTCTGGGAGGCGGAGGTCGTGGCGATCGACCGGCGCAGCATCGACGTCGCGGTGGTCGAGCTGCGCCCGGACCGGCCGTACCCGTACCTGCCCGGCCAGTCGATGGCCGTCGAAGTGCCCTCCCGCCCCAAGCTGTGGCGGTACTACTCCCCCGCCAACGCTCCCCGCGCGGACGGGTCCATCGAACTGCACGTGCAGATCGTTCCTGGTGGCCAGGTCTCGACCGCGCTGGCACGCGGGACCGCCCGCGGCGACATCATCCGGCTCGGTGCCCCGATCGGGGACCAGCTCACCCTGTCGCCGGACGACGGGAGCCTGCTCTTGGTCGCGGGCGGCACCGGGCTTGCGCCGCTCCGCGCGGTGCTCGACCACATCGACGAACGCTGGCGGGCGTCGGGTTCGGCGCCGGAGGTACACCTGTTCCACGGGGCGAGGGCGCCGTGGAACCTGTACGACCACCAGCATCTTCGGCAACTGGCGGCCCGGCCGTGGCTTCAGTACACACCGGTCGTCTCCGACGACCCCGGCTTCCCCGGTGTCCGCGGGCTCGTCGGCGATTTCGCCGCCCGGGCCCGACCCTGGCACGGTTTCACCGCGCTGGTGTGTGGGTCCGCGCCGATGGTCTCGCACACCCGGGCCGCGCTGCACTCCGCCGGGCTGCCGCCGGCGGCGGTCCGGTTCGAGGAGTTCGCCGATGCCGGGTTCGCGGACGGCGCCGCCGCGCCCTGGACCCAGCACGCCCACCCAACGCCGGACACCCGGCACACACCGGACACCACCCCGACACCTGGCGCGAGCCCGACACCCGACCCGACGTGGCCGACGGAGGCGACAGCATGGAGATAACGCCCGCGAACATCCGCCAGGTGGAGTTCAAGAGGGCCCAGATGGGTCGGCGCGGATACGACGCGGGATCCGTCCACGAGTACCTCGACCAGGTCGGTACCGAGCTGGCCCGGCTGCGCGCCGCCAACGAGCGGCTGATCCACGCCACGCCGGCCACCAGCGCGGACCTGGAGGCGTACGCGACGCGGATCGCCTACCTCGAGGATCAGCTGGCGCAGCGTGATCGGGCCCGGGCCGAGCCCCCCGAACTCCACCAGCTGCGCCGGGACCTCGCCGCGGCCACCGCGGAGCTGCACCGCCTTCGGGAGGAGTCGGAGAAGGATCTGCTCGGCATCAGTACCCGCGCGGTCAACCTGCTCAGCCAGGCTCAGCTGTCCGCCGACACCCTCGTCGCCGACGCCGAACGGTACGCCCGCGACCTGGTGATGACCGCGCGCGACCAGCACCGCGATCTGCTGCAGCGCGCCCAGCGCGCGGCCGAGCAGGCCGAGCAGGCCGAGGCGCCCGCTCGCCGCCCCGGCGATGCGGGTCCCGGCTACGCCCAGACCATCCCGGAGGTCGAGTACCTGCGCACCTACACGCAGATCGCGGCGACGCAGCTTCGGTCGGTGCTGACCGCGCTGTCCGGCGAGGTCGACAAGCTCGCGGACCTTCCGAATCTGGTTCCCGCGCTGCAGGCAACGCCCGAAGCACCGAACACACCCGAAACGCCGTACGCGCCCGAATCGCCGTACGCGCCCGAAACACCGCAGGCACCGGAAACGCAGCTCATCCCCGCGACCCGGCAGCCCGCGGACGGGTCGACACCCGACCAGACGGGAACGGAGCCGTCCGCGACCGAACCGACCGAGACCGAACCGACCGAGACCGAACCGACCGAAACCGGGCCGACCGAGACGGCGCTGTCCGAGACCGGTCGGCCCGCCGCAGGGAGCTCGTGACCCGGCGCCTCGGACGGCGCCGGGTGACGGGAGCGCGCGACGCTCGTCCGCCCCGCCGCCACCCGGTCGCCCGCGCGAGCGGCCTCGTCAGCGTCCTGCGTGGCCGTCGAAGGCCTCAAGGAGGCGGTGCGCGGCCAGCGCCGCGGTCAGCTCGCCGTCCCGCACCTGCTGCTCGACCGCACCGCGGATAGACCGGACCGCCGGGTCGGTGTCGAGGCGGCGCAGCAACTGGTCGTGCACCATCGACCACGTCCAGTTCACCTGCTGCTGATGGCGTTTGCGTTCGAGTTCGCCCGCGTCGCCGAGGACCTTGCGGTGCCGGAGCACCTCGTCCCAGAACTTGTCGACGCCGTTGTTCTCGAGCGCGCTCATCGTCAACACCGGCGGCCGCCACAGCGCGTCGTGCGGGTAGATCAGCCGCAGCGCGCCCGCGAGTTCGCGGGCCGCGACCCGCGCCTCGGCCTCGTGCTTGCCGTCGGCCTTGTTGACGGTGACGATGTCCGCGAGTTCGAGGACGCCCTTCTTGATGCCCTGCAGCTGGTCGCCGGTCCGGGCCAGGGTCAGGAAGGTGAAGGTGTCGACCATGTTCGCGACGGTCACCTCGGACTGCCCGACACCGACCGTCTCGACCAGGATCACGTCGTAGCCGGCCGCCTCGAGCAGCACCATCGTCTCCCGGGTCGCCTTCGCGACACCGCCGAGGGTGCCCGACGTCGGGGACGGCCGGATGAACGCGCTCGGCTCTACCGACAGGTTCTGCATCCGGGTCTTGTCACCGAGGATCGACCCGCCGGTCCGGGTGGACGACGGGTCGACCGCGAGCACCGCGACCTTGTGCCCCAACGAGATCAGGTGCATCCCGAGGGCCTCGATGGTGGTGGACTTGCCGACCCCGGGGACGCCGGTGATGCCGACCCGGATCGCGCCGCCCGCGTGCGGGAGCAGGCGCAGCAGCAGCTGCTGCGCCTGCTCCCGGTGGTCCCCGCGGGTGGACTCGACGAGGGTGATCGCCTTGGAGATCTCCGATCGCCGACCCGCGAGGACCGCGTCGCCGAGCGCGCCCAGGTCCAGCGGCGGACGGCTAACCGGCACTCTGATCGTGTCCCAGCAGCTCGGACAGCTTGCCGAGCAGGCCGACCGCCGCGTCCGCGAGGACGGTGCCGGGCGGGAAGATCGCGGCGGCACCGGCTGCGTACAGCTCGTCGAAGTCGCCCGGCGGGATGACGCCGCCAACGACGACCATGATGTCGGGGCGGCCGACCGCGGCGAGGGCCTCCCGCAGCGCCGGCACCAGGGTGAGGTGGCCTGCGGCGAGGGAGGACACGCCGACGATGTGCACGTCGGCGTCGGCCGCCTGCTGGGCGACCTCCTCGGGGGTCTGGAACAGCGGTCCCACGTCGACGTCGAAGCCGAGGTCCGCGAAGCCGGTGGAGATCACCTTCTGGCCGCGGTCGTGGCCGTCCTGTCCCATCTTCGCGACCAGGATGCGCGGGCGGCGACCCTCGGCCTCCGCGAACTTCTCGACGAGTTCGATTGCGCTGGAAATGTTCTCCGACTTTCCGGCCTCGTCCCGGTACACCCCGCTGATGGTCCGGATCTCGGCCTGGTGACGCCCGTACACCTTCTCCAGCGCGTCGGAGATCTCTCCGCCGGTGGCCTTGGCGCGGGCCGCGTTCACGGCAAGGGCGAGCAGGTTGTTCTCCATGCCGCCCTCGGTCGAGGCGGCGGCGCGGGTCAGCTCGGCGAGCGCGGCCTGGGTGGCGGCCTCGTCGCGCTCGGCGCGCAGCTGCTTGAGCTTGGCGAGCTGCTCGGCGCGCACCTTGGTGTTGTCGACCTTGAGCACCTCGATGCTGTCCGGCTCGGCGGGCACGTACTTGTTGACGCCGACCAGCGGCTGCCTGCCGGAGTCGATGCGGGCCTGGGTGCGGGCCGCGGCCTCCTCGATGCGCAGCTTCGGGATGCCCTCGCCGATGGCCTGCGCCATGCCGCCTGCCTCCTCGACCTCCGCGATGTGCGCGCGGGCCCGGTTGGCGAGCTCGTTGGTCAGCCACTCGACGTAGTGCGAGCCGCCCCACGGGTCGATCGGGCGGACCGTGTTCGACTCCTGCTGGATCAGCAGCTGGGTGTTGCGCGCGATGCGGGCGGAGAAGTCCGTCGGCAGCGCGATCGCCTCGTCGAGCGCGTTGGTGTGCAGCGACTGGGTGTGGCCCTGGGTCGCGGCCATCGCCTCGACGCAGGTGCGCGCGACGTTGTTGAACACGTCCTGCGCGGTCAGCGACCAGCCGGAGGTCTGCGAGTGGGTGCGCAGCGACAGCGACTTCGCGTTCTTCGGCTCGAACTTCTCGACAAGCTCCGCCCACAGCAGGCGCCCGGCCCGCAGCTTGGCGACCTCCATGAAGAAGTTCATGCCGATCGCCCAGAAGAAGGACAGTCGGGGCGCGAACTTGTCGATGTCCATGCCGGCGTCGAGTCCGGCGCGGATGTACTCGATGCCGTCCGCGAGGGTGTACGCCAACTCCAGGTCGGCGGTCGCACCGGCTTCCTGAATGTGGTAGCCGGAGATGGAGATCGAGTTGAACTTCGGCATCTTCGCGCTGGTGTAGGCGAAGATGTCGGAGATGATCCGCATCGACGGCTTCGGCGGGTAGATGTAGGTGTTGCGGACCATGAACTCCTTCAGAATGTCGTTCTGAATGGTTCCGGCCAGCTGCTCGGGCGCGACGCCCTGCTCCTCGGCGGCGACGACGTACAGCGCCAGGATCGGCAGCACCGCGCCGTTCATGGTCATCGACACCGACACCTGCGACAGGTCGATACCGTCGAACAGCTGACGCATGTCGAGGATCGAGTCGATCGCGACACCGGCCATGCCGACGTCACCCTGCACGCGCGGATGGTCGGAGTCGTAGCCGCGGTGCGTGGCGAGGTCGAACGCCACCGACAGGCCCTTCTGACCGGACGCGAGGTTGCGGCGGTAGAAGGCGTTGGACTCGGCGGCGGTCGAGAAGCCCGCGTACTGGCGGATCGTCCACGGCTGGTTGACGTACATCGTCGGGTAGGGGCCGCGCAGGAACGGTGCGGCACCCGGGAAGCTGTCGAGCGGGTAGCCCGACGCCTCGGCGGCGTCCCGGTCAGCCTTCGTGTAGACCGGCTTGACGTCGATGCCCTCGGGCGTCGACCAGATCACCTGGTCGGCGTCGTAGTTGTTCGCCTTGGCCGCGTCCTCGATGTGCGCCGCCGTCTCGGTCTCGGTCGGCGCCGCGGGCGCCGGGAAGTCCGGGTCGGTCAGCGGCACGTCGGCGAAGCTGCCGATCTCGTGCTTGATGCTCATTTCGCTCCCAGGGTGTCGAGCAGACCGGTCAGGGCCGACACTGCGTCAATACGAGCGGTCAGGAAGCCGTCCGGCCGGTCCGCGCCCTGCGCGTCGGCGAACGTCTTCTCCGGTCCGGCCAGCAGGACGGTCTCGATGCCCGCGGCGCGCAGCGCATCGACCGCGGGCACGCCGTCGGTGCCGTACCGCTTGTCGGTGCCGCACAGCACCGCGATGGTGGTCTCGGACTCGGCGACGACCCCGGCGACGGTGGCCAGGTCGAGGGTGCCCGGGTTGACCGCCTCGATGCCGCCGGACGCCAGCAGGTTCGCGGCGAACGTGGTGCGGCCGTTGTGTTCCGCGACCGGGCCGAGCGCCGCGAGCAGCACCTTCGGCCGGTGCCCGCGATCGGCGAGGAACCGGTCGGACCGGTCCCGCAGCGCCTCGAACGCGGCGCCGTAGCGGGCGACGCCCTCGAGCGGGGCGGGGCCGTCGGCGAGCGGGGCCTCGGCGAGGTTCGGGAACTCGTTGACGCCGGTGACCGCGGTGCTGCGGTGCGCGATGTCGGACTCCCGCTTGGTGCGGGTGGCGGCGACCCGGTCGGCGATCACGCCGGACTCGAGCGCGGCGGCGTAGCCGCCCGCGGCCTCGATCTGCTGCACGAACTCCCACGCCTTGGCCGCGACCTGCGCGGTCAGGTCCTCGACGTACCAGGAGCCCGCGCCCGGATCGAGCACCCGGCCGAGGTTCGACTCCTCGAGCAGCAGCAGCTGGGTGTTGCGGGCGATGCGGGCCGCGAACGACTTGGAGGTGTCGACGCTGCCCTCGGGGAGCGCGGCGTCGAACGGCAGCACGGTCACCGCGTCCGCCCCGCCGACACCGGCGCCGAACGCGGCGAGGGTGGTGCGGAGCATGTTCACCCACGGGTCGCGCTGCGCCATCATCGCCGCGGAGGTGACGGCGTGCTGCGGCGCACCACCGAACTCGGCGGCACCGCACACCTGCGCGACGCGCGCCCAGAGGGCGCGGCCGGCCCGGAACTTGGCGATGGTCTGGAACTGGTCGTCGGTCGCGGCGAGCCGGAACTCGATCTGCCCCAACGCCTTCGAGATGGTGATTCCCGAGTGTGTCAGTGCGCGCAGGTACTCCAGCCCGGCGGCGACGGCCGCACCGAGCTCCTCGGCATCGGAGGCGCCCGCATTGTGGAAGGCGGTGCCGTCGACGGTGAGCGCCCGGACGGTCTCCGCGCGCTGCGCGGCGGCGGCGGCCAGCGCGATAGCGGCATCGACGGAGACACCGGCCGCGCCGGAGAATCCGTCGGTGAGCGGGGCGGCGCCGAGGCCGACCGTGATCGCGGCGCGGTCGGCGACACCGTCCCCGGCGGCGGCGCGCTCGTCGATCAGCGCGTACAGGCGCTGCGCAACGTCGGCCACATCGGCGCCGGCGTCGAGGGTCAGCGGCGCGAGGTCGAGCAGCACGCCGTCGAGCGCCGTTCCGAGGGCGTCGGCGGACAGCCCGTCACCGCCGACGCTCAGCCAGATCGCGCTGACCCCGTTCTCGAGTCCGTCGAGGATGGCCTCGTTGACCCTCTTCGCGTCACGCTCACCGGCACCGAACGCGGCACTGACCTGCCAGCCGCTGTTGACGTCGCGGTGCGCGTCGCGCCCGCGGACGAACGGGAACACGCCGGGCAGCGGCGCCTCGGCGGTCTCCTCGCGGCGGGTGTAGAGCGGCGTGACAGTGACACCGTCGTAGGTGGTGGTGTCGAGGAGGTGTTCCGGATCGGCAGGCAGCTCGGACACGTCGACCCGGCGGGCCTTCGCGAGCACCGCGGCCACCGCTTGCTGCCACGCCGCGTAGTCGCGGGCGGCCTCCTCGGTCTGTGAAGCGTGTGACACTGGAGCTTGGGACACGGTGTCGGCTTCCTCTCGGTATTCGGGCATGGTCATTCTCGCTGTGATGCTAGCCCGGCGGGTTCGGGGCCTGTCCGCTGGATCACCTACCGTTCGGTAACCTCGCGGGCATGAGCATTGCGACCGATCTTCGCGAAACCCCCCAGTCGTTGTTCGGGGTCGGACGCCCGGTCCGCGACGGCGCCACCGCCCGGATGGCGATGGCCGTCACCGGGTCCGCAGGGGGCACCGCGATGCTCGGCGTGCTGATCGACGACCTGCTCGGGGTCGCGTTCTACGACCGACGCGGCGACCACGACGGGATCGTCGGCGCGGAACTGTCCATCTCGTACGCCCGGCCGACCGGCTGGCGGGGGCCGGTCCTGACCGCCGAGGCCCACATCGAATCGATCGACGACGACGGCGGGCTCGGCGTGCTGCAGGTGCTCGACGCCGACGGCACCCAGCTCGCGTCCGCGACGATGTGGGGCACCTTCGTCGACGGCGTCAGTCAGAACCGGACCCTGCACGGTGCCCCGGATCCGGCCCCGACCCCGCCCGCCGCGGCGGCGGCACCACTCGACATCCTGGGCGGCACCATCGAGCGCACCGAGACCGGCGCACTGCTCACCGTGACCGGCAGCCCGGCCCTCGCGAACACGATGGGGAAGATGCACGGCGGAATCCACGCGTGCGGGCACGACCTGGTCGCGGCCGCCGCCGCGCCGGGCATGCGGACCGCGGCGCTGCGGGCGAACTACTTCCGGCCCGGATCCCTCGACGGCGAGATCGTGTTCGAGGCGTTCCCCGTGCAGGTGGGCAGGCGGATCGCGGTGATCCGCACCGAGGCCCGCGACGCCACCGGGCAGGTGTGCTCGGCCGCGACCATCACCCTGCGCAGGGAGGCCGCTGCCGCGGCCGAGCGCCCCGCACCCGAGTGCTGAGGTCGGCCGGGCGACTACTGCGCACCCCGCGCGCGGTGGTCCTGATCGCCGTGCTTGCCGTGCTTGCCGCGGTCGCCCTGTTCGTTCCGCATCCGTCGATCGACCAGATGCGCGGGTGGTCCGATTCGCTCGGCCCGGCCTTCCCCCTCGCGTTCGTCGCGGTGCACGCGATCGTGACGGTGGCCCCGGTCCCCCGCACCGTGTTCACCCTCGCTGCGGGGGTGCTGTTCGGCGCGGCCACCGGGATCGCGATCGCGATCGCGGCGACGACGATCAGCGCGGCGATCGCGCTGGTCCTCGTCCGGGTGCTGGGCCGGGACATCGTGGCCCGGCACCTGACCCACCCCGCCGTGCAGAAGATCGACGACCGACTGGCCAGGCGCGGCTGGCTCGCCGTCGGCTCGCTGCGGCTGATCGCCCCGGTCCCGTTCTCGGTGACCAACTACTGCGCGGCGCTGTCCTCGATCCGGTTCGTGCCGTACCTCCTTGCGACGATCGTCGGCATCATTCCCGGCACGATCGGGGTGGTGATGCTCGGCGATGCGATCGGCGGGGACACCTCCCCCACCCTGCTCGCGGTGTCCGTCCTGTGCCTCGGCGTCGGCGTCGTCGGGCTGGTGATCGATGCCCGACTCGGCGTCCCGGCAGGCCCCGAGCGGACCCTCGACCAGCTGCGCGAGTCACGCCGCGAGGCGTAATTTGCTCCGGCCCCGGCCATGGCCTTGATCTAATCCGGTCGAGGGCCACCAGGTCGACGGGCGGCGAGACAGCGTGCGCCTATCGATCCTCCGGCTCCGGCGCAGGGAGCAGGCCCTCGGCGGGCTCGGCTCCGACCGCGCGCCGCGCGGCGGGGCCGTCGATCTCGTAGTCGGGCGCCAGCGACGTCTCGACCGGCTTGTTCGCGACGGCCTCCGCGGCCGCCACCGCCCGCGCCACCGCGGGATCGGTCTTGGCCTCGAACCAGTCCGCGACCTCCGCGGAGTCGTCGACCGGGGCGACGGGCTCGTCGGCGCTCGGCTCGTACCGGAACACGCCGTCCTCGCCGGGCGCGCCGAGGGTCTTCGCGAATCCCTTGAGGGCGTCCCCGAAGTCACTCGGCACCAGCCACACCTTGTTCGCGTCACCCTGGGCCATCTGCGGCAGCGTCTGAAGGTACTGGTAGGCAAGCAGTTCCGGCGTCGGCTTGCCCGACTTGATGGCCGCGAACACCTTCTCGATCGCCTTCGCCTGCCCCTGCGCCTGCAGGTACTTCGCGGCCCGCTCACCCTGGGCGCGCAGGATCCGGGACTGCCGCTCACCCTCGGCGTCGAGGATGGCGGCCTGCTTCGCGCCCTCGGCGGCGAGGATCTGGCTCTGCTTGGCACCCTCGGCGGTCTTGATCGCGGACTCGCGGCTGCCCTCGGCGGTGAGGATCATCGCGCGCTTCTCCCGGTCCGCCTTCATCTGCTTCTCCATCGACTCCTGGATCGAGGGCGGCGGGTCGATGCTCTTGAGTTCGACGCGGGCCACCCGCAGGCCCCAGCGTCCGGTGGCCTCGTCCAGCACCCCGCGCAGCTGCCCGTTGATCGAGTCGCGCGAGGTCAGCGTCTCCTCCAGGGTCATGCCGCCGACCACGTTGCGCAGCGTGGTGGTGGTCAACTGCTCAACGCCGACGATGTAGTTGTTGATCTCGTATACCGCCGCCTGCGGGTTGGTCACCTGGAAGTAGACGACGGTGTCGATGTTCAGCGTCAGGTTGTCCTGCGTGATCACCGGCTGCGGCGGGAACGAGACGACCCGTTCCCGCAGGTCCACCTTCGCGCGGATCCGGTCGACGAACGGCACCAGCAGGGTCAGCTGGCCGGACACGGTGCGCTGATACCGGCCCAGACGTTCGATCACGGCGGCCTCGGCCTGCGGCACCAGGGCCACCGATTTCGCCACCACGATCACCACGAGCACGACGATCACCGCCAGCACGATCAGTGCGGCCATCCTTCACTCCCCTCCCGACACCTGCCCGGCGCCGGTCCTGTTCGGTCAACGTCCGCGGGGTTACGCTCCCCGCCACACGACGGCGGTCGCGCCGTCGATCTCCATCACGGTCACGGTCGTGCCCGGCGGATAGGTCTCGGTCGGGTCGAGGGGGCGCGCCGTCCACACCTCGCCAGCGAGCTTGACCTGGCCGCGGTACTCGGACACCTCATCGAGGACCAGCGCGGTCCGGCCGGTGAGGGCGGCGACGTTCGTCTCCACCGCAGGGGGACCGCTGAACCGGCGCTTGAGCGCGGGCCGGACCCCGACGATGAGCGCGAGGGACACCAGGGCGAACACGAGCGCGTCCACCCATACGGGGAGGTCGGTCGCCGCGCTGACACCCGCCGCGGCGAGCGCCCCGCCCGCCAACATCAGCAGGAAGAAGTCGCCCGTCGCCGCTTCCGCCGCCGCGAGCACCACCCCCGCCACCAGCCAGATCACTCCCGCCACGCCACCACTCTAGCCACACCGGCACCAGTGCACGGGCGCCGCCAGCGCCGTGGCCGACCGGATGCCCGGTCAGTCGACAGTCACGAAATCGACGAGCCGCTCCACCGCCCCGATCAACGGGGCCTCGAGATCCCGGAAACTCGACACCGCGCCGTACACCCGGCGCCATCCGTCCTGCGGTGTGCCCCAACCGAGTTCACGGCACACCCCGGTCTTCCAGTCCTCGCCGCGCGGGATCGTCGGCCACCCGGTGATGCCGACGGCCTTGGGGCGCACCGCCTCCCAGACGTCGATGTACGGGTGCCCGGTGACCATCACGTGCGGGCCGAGGCCGCGGGTCAGCGCGGTCTCCTTCGACCCCTCGACCAGGTGGTCGGCGAGGACCCCGACCTTGCGTCCGGGGCCAGGCCCGAACTCGGCGAGCCTCGCGGGCAGGTTGTCGAGGCCCTCAAGCTGTTCGACGACGACACCCTCGACCCGCAGGTCGTGCCCCCACACCCGTTCCACGATCGCGGCGTCGTGCACGCCCTCAACCCAAATTCGACTCGGCAACGCGGTGCGCGCCCTGAGCCCCTCGACGCGGGTGGAACCGGACGCGGACCGGGCCCCGGCCTGCTTCGTCGCCGCCGTCGTCGTCGCGGTCGGGCGGACCAGGGTCACCGGCTGGCCATCGACGAGGAACGCGGCCTCCCGCATCGCGAACAGCCGGGTCTGTTTGCGGGCGTCCTCGAGCCGGACGTAGTCGCCGTCGTAGGTCTTCTCCATCCCCACCACCGCACCGCACCAGCCGGTGGCGGCGTCCTCGACGACCAGACCGCGGTCGGCGGGCAGCCTCGGGTAGTCGCGGGCCCGCCGCCGGGTGTGCCCGTCGAAGATGTTCCCGCCGTACATGTCGCGTCCACTCACGCCGGACCACGCTAGTGCCATCGACGCCGCGGCCGCCCTAAGCTTGATTGTCGTGTCCTGCCCCAGCATCACCCTCACCCTGTGGTCCGCCTCGTGGCTGGCCGGCGCGAGCGCGCCCGACGACGTCATCGACGCCGTCGCTGCGTGGGCGCCCATGCACCTGATCGCGGCTGCCGACGCCGAGGTCGCCCTGCGCTGGGACCTGCCGTGGCCCGGCCCCACCGATGCGGGCCCGGTGGCACTGCTACGGGCGATGCGCGCGGTGACCGCGGCCGACCGGGGGGCCGCGCCGACGCTGGTGCTGCCCGCGCCGGGGGACGTGCGGGGCCTGCCCGCGCAGACCGCGTTCGCCGCAGCGGCGGTCGACGCGGGGCAGGGGGTGATGGTCGGATCCCCCGGCACATCGGGGCTCGGCATCGTGCCCCGGGTGGAAGGACCGGATGTACTGCGGTGGACGGTGTTCCCGATCCCCGAACTGCCACGGGCCGGGGAACACATCGGGCTCGGCGAGGCCGAGCACACCCTGAGGGAGGCGGTCCGGGAGGCGGCGGAGGCGTTGTCGTCGATGCACGGCGGGTTCGTGGGTACCCAGGCAGATCCCCGCGCCCGGATCGCCGACGCGCTCGCCGACCTGACCCGCCACACCACCCCCGACGGCACCCCGGCCCGGGTGCTGCGCATCCTCGACACCGCCGATCAGGTCGCGGCCATCCTGACGGTGGCCGGCGAGTCGTCCGGTCGGGCGCAGACCGCGACCGGCGCCGCGGCCCGTGACGACACGCTGCGGCCGCTGTGGTCGGCCGTCCGCACCGCGCGGATGGCGGCGGTGACGGCCTGCGTGCGCGCCGAACAGCCGCGCAGCTGACCCTGCGTGCCGGGTCCGGGCGTCGCGGGGCGGGACAGGATCCGGGACCGCAGCAGTCCGCTCAGCCCTCGACCGCGGCCGCGATCCGATCGAGGGTGCCGGTCATCGTCTCGCGGTTCCTGGCGACGCGATCGTCGACGCCCGACACCCGCACGGCGTACGCGCGGGCCTGCTCGGTCCGCAGGTCCTCCGTCCACTCCGTCACCCGGCAACCGCCCGCGGTGGGTTCGATGCGATAACCCCAGGTCGCGTAGTGCACGCCGTGCATCGAGCAGTCGAACACGAAGCTGCGGCCCTGGTCCGCCTCGACCACCGTGCCCTGCGTGATCCACTCGTGGTCACCGTTGCGGTTGTGGCCGTCGAAGACCGCCCCGACCGCGGGGCCGTCGACGCCGTCGTGCCACCGGCAGGAGTGGCACTCCCGCGACCATTCCCCCATCCGGGTGACATCCGAGATCGCCGCGTACACGTCCGCCGGTGACGCCGCGATCTCCCGCGACACTTCGAGCCTCTCGCCCACAGCACACCACTCCTCGACATTGGTCGACGACCCCGTCCGGGTCGTCCGACCCCTCCGATCATGAATACCAGTGCACGGCCGCCGTTCCCACTCGACCGGCGCCGAGATCAGACGGGCGACCAGGCGCCCTCGTCGGAGCGCCGCCACTCGGTCGGGTCGCCGTCGACGGTGAGGCGGTCGTCGCGGAGCCAGAAGGTGGCGTCGGGATCCCACCCGGCGAGCAGCGTCGCCCCGGGCCGGTCGGTGAGCGGGATCGCGATCCCCGGCGTCGTCAGGTACCCGAGCAGCGTCAGGTGCACGGCGTCGTAGTGGTCGGCGACCGCGGCCCAGTCGGGGATGTGCCAGTCGTGGACCTCGCCGGTGGTGTACCGCCACTCGCAGCGCCGCGAGGCGGGCACCGCCAGCGGGTGGGCGTCCACGAGGCGCGCCCACGCATCCGGGCCGGTGATCTCGTACACCCGCGGCGTGCCGTCGACCCGGACCGGCCACACCCGGGCCTTCTTGTAGCCCAGCGAATCCTCCTCGAGCAGCAGTTCAAGCGCGCCGAGTCCGTCGCAGGCACGACTGGTGTCGTGCACCCCGACGCCGCCAGCGACCGGGGTGGACCACCATTCGCCGCCGAGTTCACTGCCGGGGTGGGTCCGGTGGTACTCGACGAAGCGCGCCTCGGTCTCCAGTGCCGTCGCTCGCCACACCGCGAGGCCGTCACGGCGACGCCCGAACTCGGGTCGGCCCGACCATCCGTGGCCCTGGTAGCAGGGCGCCACCTCACGCTGGGCGCCGAGGTCGACCGGGTCGCCCCACCAGCGGGTGTGCGGCGAGGCGAGCACCGCCTCCGCGATCGGTCGCAGCACCTCGACCGCCTGAGCGCGGGCGTACAACACGTCCTCGTCCTCCGGAGGCTGCCAGTACCAAGCCATGTCGACCGCTTGACGTCCTCCCCGGCCTGAAGGCCGGGGATTCCTACCAGCACCCGCGTGGGCGCTCTCGGTGGGTTCCTGTTTCACAGAGAATCGCTTTCCGCTAGACGGAAAGACTGACAGTCTCTCCGCAGGCGTTTCGCCTCTCCGCCCGACCGGCGGCAAGGATGTTTCGTGCAGCATTCAGATCGCGGTCGTGGACCGTGCCGCACGGGCACGACCACGATCGGATCGACAGCGGTTTCGGTCCGTCGACCCGCCCGCACACCGAGCAGGTCTGGGACGACGGGAACCACCGGTCGACCTTCACGACCGTCCGCCCGTATCGGGCGGCTTTGTCCTCCACCATGCGGAGAAACATGCCCCAGGCGGCGTCGTGGACCGACTTTGCGAGGCGGGTGCGGGCCAGGCCCTTCACGCACAAGTCCTCGACGTAGACCGCTTGGTTCTCGCGGATCAGTGCCGTGGACTGCTTGTGCATGAAGTCGCGTCGGGCGTCGGCCATCTTCACGTGAGCCTTGGCGACCCGCAGGCGCGCCTTGGCCCGATTCTTCGATCCTTTGTCCTTGCGGGACAAGGATTGTTGTGCCTTCTTCAACCGTCGCTCGGCGCGGCGGAAGAACTTCGGGGACGTGATGGTCTTGCCGTTCGACAGGACCGCGAACGTGGTCAGGCCCAGATCAAATGCCCACTTCGGACTCGATCGACGGCAACGGTTCGGCGTCCATCTCAACAACGAACGATGCGAAGTACCGGCCCGCACCGTCTTTGACGATCGTCACCGACGACGGTTCCGCCGGCAGGTCGCGGGACCAACGCACCGGCACGTCGCCGATCTTCGGGAGTCGCAGTTTCCCACCCGTGGTCACCGTGAAGCGGGCGTTGCGGGTGAACCTGATCGACTGCCAATTGTCGCGGCGGGACCGGAACCGGGGTGCCCCCAGGTTCGTGCCTTTGCGTTTCCCGGAGAGGGAGGCGAAGAAGTTGCGGTACGCGGCGAAAGCGTCGGCGAGGGCCTGCTGCAACACGACCGACGATACTTCGGTGAGCCATTCCCGCTCGGGCGTTTTCTTCACCGCGGTCAACGCTTTCGACAGCTCCGCATCTTTCGGGTACGACAGACCGGTCCGTCGTGCATGTTCGCGGGCGGCGATCGCGTCGTTGAACACCACTCGGGCGCATCCGAATGCCCGCGCCAGCGCCGCCTGTTGCCCCGATGTGGGGTTGAGGCGGTACCGGTATCGGAGCTGCACCCCAACAGTCTACCATTGGTTTATGGCAGAGCGCGACGACATTCGCACTGGTAGACACTGCATTTTCCTCCTTCACGCCCATTTGGTGTTCGTGACCAAATACCGGCATCGAGTGTTCACCGACCAGCACCTGCAACGGATGGAGGCGATCATGCGAGACGTGTGCACCGACTTCGAGGTCGAACTGGTCGAGTTCAACGGCGAAAGCAACCATGTCCACCTGCTCGTGAACTTCCCGCCGAAGGTCGCGGTGTCGAAACTGGTGAACAGCCTCAAAGGTGTGTCGTCGCGGCGGCTGCGGCAGGAGTTCCCCGACCTGGTGCAGCACTACTGGCGGGCGCAACGGCTGTGGTCGGGTTCGTACTTCGCCGGCTCGGTCGGCGGTGCCCCGCTCTCGGTGCTGCGGCAGTACATCGAGCAGCAGGACCGTCCGGTCTAGGGCACGCTCGGCCCTTGGTGGGCCTCCCGCGTGTGCTTTCACCTCCGCCGTGAACGACGGAGCACTAGCGCACATTCCGGTAGCGCTATCTCGCCGCCGTCATGTACGCCGCCCGGGATTCGAGATCGGCGAGGTCGTCGGGCAGGTCGGGCACCCGCACCCCGTAGTCGTCGGCCAGCTCGCGCACCGTGACACCGCGCACCGTCCAGCCGTGGTCGGTCAACCGGCTGACGGGGTCGGTCCGGGTGTCGTCGTAGAAGAGGGCGGCGACGTCCAGGTCGCCGAACGGATTCCGGTCCCGGAAGTACTTGTCCTGCAACGCAAGCAACCGCTTGATGTCGGCGCCGCCCCCGATCCCGTCGACGGCGATCCGACTGCCGGTCGCCGAGAGGGCGTCGATCCGCTCGAACAGCGCGTCGTGGGCCGCACCGGGCAGATACGGCAGCAGCCCCTCCGCCGACCAGGCCGTCGGCAGGCTCGGCTCGAAACCCGCGGCGCGCAGCGCGGCAGGCCAGTCGTCGCGCAGGTCGACGGCGACCGGCCGCCGGTCCGCGTTGGCGCGGGCGCCGCGCGCGGTCAGCACCGCCGCCTTGAAGTCGAGGACGCTCGCCCGGTCCACCTCGTACACGGTCGCACCTGCGGGCCAGTGCAGGCGGTAGGCCCGCGCGTCGAGCCCGGCAGCGACGATCACCGCCTGCGTGACACCCGCCGCGGCCGCCGCCGCAAAGTGGTCGTCGAAGAACCTCGTCCGGAGCCCCATGAACCCCGGGAAAAAGAACGGGACCTCCTCGAGCGGGGACGGATCGGCGAGCAGTCCGATGAAGTGCGCGTCCCCGGACGCCTCGACGAACCACCGCGCGAACTCGTCGACAATCAGCGGTTCCGGCCGCTCCGACTCCAGCGCGCGGAAGGTCGCCACCCCCAGCGCCGTCCGGCCAACGCTGTGGACGATGTCCCACGTGTCCCCGTCGGTTCGCACGATCGACACCTCGCCATCGAGGTCGCTCCGTTCGGCCGTACGATCGCCCGGCCGCTCGACCCTGCCGATCCTACGCCCGACACCGCTCGGCGTTCCGCCCGCGCGTCCCCGCGTCGGCGCGCTAGGCTGCCAGCGATCCACCCACCCGGTCGAACACCACGCCCGCACAGGAGGATTCCGCGCAATGAGCCGCTCCCGCTTCCGGCCCGATCGGCTGGCCGTCGTCCTGGTCGCCGCCGCCCTTCCGGTGGCACTCACCACCGTTCCGGCGGCCGCCGAGCCAGCGACGCCGGTGACCATCGTCGTCGACGCCGACCGGCCAGGCCGCACCATCCCCGCCGACTTCCTCGGGTTGTCGTTCGAGGCGAACCTGATGCACGAGCCGTGGATTGCGCCCGGCGCCGGGAACGTGGCTGCGCTGATCGCGAATCTGGGCCGGGCAGGCAACCTGCGGTTCAGCGCGAACCAGGTCGACAACACCGCGTGGACCCCGGACCCCGCGTCGCCGCTGCCTGCGTGGGCCAACGGACAGCGGGTGACCCCGGACGACCTGACGCGGGTCGGTGAGCTGGCGCGCAACACCGGCTGGAGCGTCGACCTCGGCGTGAACCTCGCGCACTTCGACCCGGCCGCCGCCGCCGACCAGGTCCGCGCCGCGCGGGACCGGATCGGCGCTGCCCTTCGGTCGGTGCAGATCGGCAACGAACCCAACTTCTACCTGCTGACGCCGCTGACCGGCGGCGGCGACCGAACGCCGTATCTGCCGGGAAGCTACGCGGACGACGCCCACACCTACCGGGAGGCGATCGCGGCGGCCGCACCCGGGGTCGCCGTCGAGGGGCCGGACACCGCGGCGGGCGGGACCGGGAGCACGCTCGCCGAGGCCGCGATGAGGGCCACCCTGGTCGACCCGTGGCTGGACTCCTACATCGACCGGTTCGGCGCCGAGAGCCGGTCCCTCAACCAGCATTACTACCCGTTCGTCAACACCGAACGGCTGGGGCTCTCGGACGGCAGCTCCGCGCTGGTCGGCGGTCAGCCGACCGTCGACGCGCTGATGTCGCGGGACACCTCGAACCGGCAGACCGCGTTCATCCGCGACCTGGTCGCCACCGCCGAGCGGGCGGGTCTGCAGCCGCGGCTGTCGGAAACCAACTCCGTCGCCAAGGAGGGGTTGCCCGGGGTCACGAACAGTTTCGGCGGCGCACTCTGGACGGTGGACTATCTGATGACCGCCGCGCGGGAGGGTGTCACCGGGGTCAACCTGCACCTGCAACCGAACGACTGCGAGAGCTACCCGGTCTTCTGCTTCCCGGACGACGCCGCCCGCAGATCGGGCCTGGCGCGCCCGAACCCCAACTACTACGGTGCCCTCGCCGTCGCGGAGCTGGTCGGCGGCCGGATCCTGCCCACCACGGTGGATTCCGGTGACCGGCACGTGTCGGCGCTGGCGGTCCGCCTGCCCGACGGCACGATTCGGGTCCTGGTCGACAACCTCGACCGCGACGCCGATGTCGCCCTCACCGTGGCGATCAACGGCGGGCCGGGCGAGGGCGCGTCCGGGCCCGCGCACGTCCAGCGGCTGACCGGCGGGGCACCGGAGGCCATCGACGGGACCACGTTCGCCGGCGCCGAGGTGGCGGCCGACGGCACCTTCACCCCGGCCGGCTCCGAGTCGGTCCCGGTGGGCGTGGGCGGGTATCGCCTCGACGCCGGGGCGGCCAGCGCGGTCGTGCTGACCGCCCCGGCATGAGGGTTAGGCGGGGAAGGTGTAGATGCGGCAGCCGCGCATGTTGGCGGCGCCGACGACGCTCGCCGCCCGGTCGTGGTCGCCCTGCGCCTCCAGGTTGTTTCCCAGCTGTGCCTGGTCGTCGCAGTAGCCGACGAGGTGGTCGTCGTCCGGCGGGTTTGACACGTACCGGTCGCCCGCACCCGAGTCCGCCGCGCCGACCGCGGCGGCGGGGCCTGCGAGAATCATCGCGGCGGCGGCAACGCCGATCGTGAGCAGGCGTCGCAGCGGATGTGTGTACGGCATGGGAACCCCTCCTGCCGATGCCGAGGGAGGTGGTGAGAGTCCCATCCTCCCCCGATCACCGGTCACGCACCAGGGGTGCGTGACCGCCCGGTCACCTGGCCGGACGGCGTACCGGGGCGCAGCAGTCGACGGCGCACAGCGCACCGTTGGTTCCGACGCCGTACAGCGGTTCGGTGCCGAGCCTGCGGGCCGGCGCCTCCGCGGTCCGCTCGGCGACGAGCTCGGCAACCAGCGCCGCGAACCGCGGGTCGGTACCGGGCGTGCCCGCCCGCACGTACCCGAGCCCCAGGTCGGCGGCCCGATCCCTGGCCTCGGTGTCCAGGTCCCAGATCACCTCGAGGTGGTCCGAGACGAACCCGACCGGGCAGACGATTACCGCGGTCGCGCCGGCCGCGGCGACGGCGTCCAGGTGATCGCAGATGTCGGGGTCGAGCCACGGCACCTGCGGCGGCCCGGAGCGGGACTGCCACACCAGGTCGTGCTCGGGCGCACCGACCGCCGCCGCGCACAGCCGGGCGGCCTCCGCGACCTGGCGGCTGTAGAGCCTGCCGCCGTCGCGGGGCGGACCCGCGCTGGAATCCGCCGCGACCGGCACCGAGTGCGCGGTGAACACCAGACGCGCGCCTGCCCGCTGCTCCGCGGGCAGCTCCTGCCGTGCCGCGCTGATCGCGTCCGCGAACGCGGCCACGATCAGCGGATGGTCGTAGTACTGGCGCAGCTTCGTCAGCTCCGGCGCCCCGTCGACGGCAGCTCGGGCGCGGGTGATGTCCTCGTGGTACTGCCTGCACCCCGAGTAGCCGCCCCACGCCGAGGTCGGGAAGACCAGCGCCGACCGGATCCCGTCGTCCCGCATCCGTGCGACGGTGTCCTCCACCATCGGATGCCAGTTCCGGTTCCCGAAGTACACCGGCAGTCCGGTTCCCGCCGAGCCGAATTGGGCCTCGACGGCGGCGATGATGTCCCGGTTGAGGGCGTTGATCGGGGACACCCCGCCGAAGTGCAGGTAGTGCTCGACCACCTCGTCGAGGCGCTCCGGCGGCACCCCCCTGCCGCGGGTGACGTTCTCGAGGAACGGCCGGACGTCGGCGGGCTTCTCGGGTCCGCCGAAGGACAGCAGCAGGAGGGCGTCGTACACCGGCTCAGCCCATGAAGTTCTCGGGGAACCAGGTGTTGTGGCTGGCCCCGCCGTCGACGTAGATGATCGAGCCGGTGGTGGCGGGCAGGAAGTCCGAGAGCACCGCGCAGACGCTGGTGCCGACCACACCCGGATCGTTGACGTCCCAGCCGATCGGCGATGCGCCGTCCCAGTACTCGTTCAGCATGGTCAGCTTCTTGGCGTCGTCGGTCGCCGTCCCCGAGATCGCCTTGGCCGCGAGGGTCTTGATCGGTCCCGCAGCAACCAGGTTCGAGCGGATCTTCTTGGCGTAGCCCACTTCCCGCGCCACGTACCGGTTCACCGACTCAAGCGCCGCCTTGGCGACACCCATCCAGTTGTAGTCCGGCATCGCGGTGCGCGGGTCGAAGTCCATGCCGACGATCGAGCCGCGCTCGTTCATGACCGGCAGCACGGCGCGGGCGAGGGACGCGTAGCTCCACGCGGAGATCTCGAAGGCCTTCGCGACGTCGGGCCCGGGACCCTCGAGGAACGGCAGCGCGTCCGGACCCATCAGGGTCTTGGGCGCGAACGCGATCGAGTGGACCACACCGTCGAGCCCCTGGGGGGCCAGCTCCCGAACCTTGTCGGCGAGCGCGGCGAGGCTCTCCTCGTCGGTCACGTCCAGCGGAATGGCCGCGGGCACCGACTCCGGGAGCCGTTGCGCGATCCGGTCGATCAGCCGCAGCCGTTCGGGGATGCCGGTGATGATCACGGTGGCACCCTGCTGCTGCGCGACCTTCGCGGTGTGGAACGCGATCGATGCGTCGGTGATGATGCCGGTGACGAGAATGGTCTTGCCGTCGAGCAATCCGCCCATGGTTGTGCTCCTAGAGGAAGTACGAAAGTCGGTGGGTACGAGGGTGGTACGAAGGTCAGTGACCCATGCCCATGCCGCCGTCGACGGGGATCACCGCGCCGGAGACGTAGGCGGAGTCCTCGGACGCGAGGAAGGACACGACCGCGGCGACATCCTCGGGCTTGCCGAGCCGCTGCAGCGGAATGAACTTCTGCGCCATCTCCTTCGTGTCGGCGGGCAGATCCGCGGTCATGTCCGTCTCAATGAAGCCGGGGGCGACGACGTTCGCGGTGATCGACCGCGACCCGAGCTCCCGCGTCACCGACCGCGCGAGACCGACGACACCGGCCTTCGATGCGGCGTAGTTGATCTGCCCGGCCTGGCCGGCGAGACCGACGACGGAGCCGAGGAAGATCATCCGGCCCCAGCGTCCCCGCAGCATCGCCCGGTTGGCACGCTTCGCGCAGCGGAAGGCGCCGGTCAGGTTCGCGTCGAGGACGTTCGTGAACTGCTCCTCGGTCATCCGCATCAGCAGGGTGTCATCGGTGATGCCCGCGTTCGCGACCAGCACCTCGACCGGGCCCTGATGCGCCTCGACCTCACCGAACGCCCGGTCCACCGAGTCGGTGTCGGTGACGTCGCACTGCACACCGAACAGGCCGTCGGGTGCGCCGGAGCCGCGGTGGGTGACCGCCACCTTGTGACCGTCCGCGGCGAGACGCTGGGCCACCGCGAGGCCGATGCCCCGGTTGCCTCCGGTCACGAGCACGGAGCGGGACGGGGTGGACGCGTTCGACATTCGATCAACCTATCTGTTGTGTTCCGGCTGTTCCGATTCGGTGGCAGCTTATTCGTGGAGTCGGGTCAGTGTGTGCTTTGGCGGAGCCGGGTCAGTGTGCTTTGGCGGAGCCGGGTCAGTGTGCTTTGGCGGAGCCGGGTCAGTGTGACAGTCCGGCCACGGTCACGGCAGCCGTTGGCGCAGAACCAGGGCCGAACCCAACCCGGCCGCGGTGGCGAGGACACCGAGCACCAGCCACACGCGGCTCGCGTCGCCCCGGACGGTCTCGAAGCCGATCTGCTCCTCGAGGGTGTCGTACACCCGCTTCAGCTCCTCGAGGCTGGACGCGGTGAAGAAGGTGCCGCCGGACAGGTTCGCGATCTCCCGCAGCGACGGATCGTCCACCGGGACGGCGATCCGTTCGTCGCCGATGTCGACGGTGCCGTAGGAGGTGCCGAACGAGATCGTCGAGATCGGCACGCCCGCCTCCTTCGCCTGCCGCGCCGCGGTGTACCCGCCGCGGGGCGCGTCGGGGCTGTCGGGCACGGTCTGCTTGCCGTCCGAGAGCAGCACGATCCGGGCGGGCGGCACCTGGTCGCCGCCGCCGAGGACCGCACCGAGGGTCTCGATGGACTGCAGCGAGGTGAAGATCGCCTCACCGGTCGCGGTGCGCTCGGCGAGGGTGAGGTGGTCGATCGCCGCCTTCGTCTCGTCCCGGTTGATGGTCGGCGACACCAGCACGGACGCGGTGCCCGCGAACGCGACCAGCCCGAGGTTGATGCCCGGGGTCAGGCCGTCCGCGAACTGTTTCGCGGCCTCCTGTGCGGCGGCGAGCCGGGTCGGTTCGACGTCGGTGGACTTCATCGACAGCGACACGTCGATCACCAGGATCACGGTGGCCCGGTTGCGCGGCACCCGCTTGTCGGAGGTGGGTCCGGCGAGCGCCACCGTCAGCAGCATCAGGCCGACCAGGACGAGGGCGGTCGGCAGGTGCCGCCACCGTCCGGGGCGGGCAGGTGCAACCTTCTCGAGCATCTCGAGGTTCGAGAACCTGAGCAGGTTGCGTTGCCGCTTCCGTTGCGCGAGAACATATCCGGCGGCCAGCGCCGCGACGACGAGCAGGAACGCGAGCCACAGCGGTGACGCGAACTGGGAGAAACTCACGGTCGGGTCACTCGATTCACCCGGGAACCATAACTGTGGCGGCGCGCGGCGACGAAGCGAACCACGTCGGCGATCCAGTCCCGATCGGTGCGCAACCCCAGCACCGGCGCGCCGCAGCGGCGCAGCGTCTGCTCCACCTGGTCGCGGTGCGCCTGCGCCGCCGCCGCAAAGTCGGCCCGCAGTTGCGGCGTTGTGGTGAACTCGCGGGTCCGTCCGGTCTCCGGGTCGTGCAGCACCACCTCGCCGAGGTCCGGCAGTTCCAGGTCCCGTGGGTCGAGCACCTCGATGCCGAGCAGGTCGTGCCTGCCGGAAACGGCGCGCAGCGAGCGTTCCCAGTCGAGGGGGCCGAGGAAGTCACTGATCACCACCGCGAGGCCGCGGCGGCGTTGCGGCCTGCGGAGCGCCTCGATCGCGCCGGTGAGGTCGCCGCGGACCCCGTCCGGCGCGTGCGGGGTGGTGGCGATGGTCCGCAGCATGGCCTGCGCGTGCAGGCGGCCGCCGCGGGCCGGGATCCGGACGGTGTGGTGGCCGGTCGCGACGATCGCCCCGATTCGGTTGCCACCACCGCTGGTCAGGTGCGCGACGGCCGCCGCAGCCGCGACCGCGAGGTCCCGCTTCTCCGCACCGGCGGTGCCGAAGTCCAGGCTGGCGGACAGGTCCACCACCAGCCAGGTTTCCAGTTCGCGGTCGGCGACGGACTGCCGCACGTGCGGGTGCGTGGTGCGGGCGGTGACCGACCAGTCCATCTGCCGGACGTCGTCGCCCGGCTGGTACGGCCGCGCGTCGCCGGGTTCGGTGCCGGGGCCGGGGATCAGGCCGAGGTGCTCGCCGTGCAGGACGCCGTCGAGCCTGCGCCGGACGGTCAGCTCGAGGGTGCGCAGCGCCGCCGCGAGTTCGGGGTCCCGCAGTTCGCCGGAGCGCAGCGACGGCGGTGCCCCGTGCCCGGCACCCGACTGCGGTGCCGCGGGCCCGGTGGGTGAGGCGGCTCCGGTCACCGCGGCGCGCCGCCGACCGGGGCTGTCGGCGCCTGCGGTTGGACGGGGACCGGCGGGACCGGCTGCGCCGCCACCTGCGGCAGGCCGACGGTCTGCAGGACCCGGGTGATCACGTCGTCGGGGCTGACCTCGTCGGCGAGGGCGTCGTAGGACAGCACGAGGCGGTGGCGCAGCACGTCGGGGACGACGTCGAGGATGTCCTGCGGGATCACGTAGTCGCGGCCGCGCAGCATCGCCAGCGCCCGGCACGCGGAGATGATCCCGAGCGTTGCGCGCGGTGATGCACCGTAGGAGATCCAGCTTGCGACGTCGGACAGCCCGAACGCGTCGGGGGTGCGGGTCGCGGCGATGACCCGGACGACGTAGTCGACGAGCGCGTGGTGGACGAACACCCCGGCCGCGGTCTTCTGCAGCCGGATCAGGTCGTCCGGGCCGAGCACCTGACGCGGCTCGGGGGCGGCGACCCCCATCCGGTAGACGATCTCGCGCTCCTCCTCGACCGACGGGTAGTCGACGAGGACCTTGAACAGAAACCGGTCGCGTTGTGCCTCCGGCAGCGGGTAGACGCCCTCGTTCTCGATCGGGTTCTGCGTCGCCATCACCAGGAACGGCTCCGGCATCGGGAACGTCTTGCCGCCGATCGTGACGTGTCGTTCCGCCATCACCTCGAGCAACGCGGACTGCACCTTCGCCGGCGCCCGGTTGATCTCGTCGGCGAGCAGGAAGTTCGCGACGACGGGCCCGAGCTCGATGTCGAACTGCTCGCGGCCCTGGCGGTAGATCCGGGTACCGACGAGGTCGGTTGGCACCAGGTCGGGGGTGAACTGGACGCGGGAAAAGGACCCACCGACCACGGTCGCGAACGTCTCGACGGCGAGCGTCTTTGCGACACCGGGCACGCCCTCGAGGAGGACGTGTCCCTTCGCGAGCAGCCCGACGAGGATCCGTTCAACGAGCCGGTCCTGGCCGACGATGACCCGCTTAACCTCGTAGATCACCTGCTCGAGCAACTGTGCGTCGTCCCGGATCCCGGATGCCGTCCCCGCGGGGCCGTTCCGCGTCGCGTCCCCAGCCGGAACCGGGTTCCCGTTCGTCGCCGCGCCGCCGTCCGCGTCCTGTGACGTCACCAACTGTCCTCCGCTTTCCACTCCCCGGACCCGACGCGGTTCGCCGGGTCAGGACACCATCCGGACCACATACGGGGTCATGCCGTCCCAGCGCAGCGGCGACACCTTCACGAATGATCCCGACTGCGGAGCTTCGAGCATCTCCCCGTTGCCAAGGTACAGCCCGACATGCTGGCTGGCATTGGGCCCGTAGAACACCATGTCACCGCGTTTCATCTGCGATGTCGGCACCTGCTCGCCCGCGGTGTACTGGTATCCGGTGTAGTGCGGCAATGAGATCCCGATGCCGGCGAACGCATAGATCATCAGCCCGGAGCAGTCGAATCCGACCTTGTTGAAGTCGCCGTAGCTGTCGGCGACGCCGCCGTCGCGGATACCGAGCGTCGGGCCGTTCGCGTCGCCGCCGCCCCACGCGTAGGGAACACCGAGCTGGGACATCGCGCGGTCGATCACGGTTTCGATCGCGGCGCTTCCGGTGACCGAGGGGGTCGGCTTCGGCTTCGGTGTCGTGGACGTCGGCGGTGTGGCTGCCGTGCCGTCGCCCTCGGTGGAGTCCGACGTGTCCGAGTCGGTGCCATCGGTGCCATCGGCGCCCCCGGATTCGGTGCCGTCCGGGTCGGTGCCGTCCGGGTCGGTGCCGCCGGTGCCGCCGGACTCGTCTCCCCCGGACTCGTCTCCCCCGGACTCGGTGCCGTCGGGTTCGGCGGCACCGGATTCATCGCCTCCGGTTCCGGTGTCGTCGTCGGGTCTCGACCACGACGGCAGTTCGGCCGGATCGTCCTCGATCTGGGTATGGCTGCGCTGCCCCTCGGCCAGCGCGTTGGCCCGGTCCCGCGCCGCCTGGTCCGCTGCGACCCGCGCAGCAGCCTTGGCCGCCGCCTCCCTGGCCGCCTGCGCCGCCGCGGCGGCAGCGGCCTGCTCCGCTGCCCTCTGCCGGTCCCAGTTGACAAAGGCCTGGCGTTGGCTCTGCAGGCCGGAGACGTTGTCACGCGCGGCGGCGAGTTTGGCTTCGGCGGCCGCCTTCTCCGCCTCGATCGCCGCCTTCTTCTCCGCCTCGGCCGCGAGCGCGGCGCGGGCCACCGCGATCGCGTTCTCGGCGTCCGCCTTGCGTGACTCGGCCGCCGACGCGGCGGCGTCGGCGCGCTGCTTCGCCTCGCGGGCCGCGGAGTTCTTGTTCGCCTCGGCGGTGCGGGCCCGCTGCAAACCGTCGAGCACCGCGTCCTTCTTGGTGGCGAGGACCCGCAGCAGCTGCGCCCGATCGAGGATGTCGCCCGGCCCCGTTGACCCGATGAACGAGGCGAGCGAGGCGACGCCGGTGCCCTGCCGGTAGGTGTTGGCGGCGAACTCGTCGAACCGCACCTGGGCCGCCGTGATCTGGTCTCCCGCGTCCCGGAGCGCCTGCAGTGTTGTCCCAACCGCGTCCGCCGCCGCCCCTGCCGCATCCCGCGCGTTCTGCAGGTCGACGAGCGCCCGGTTGACGTCCTCCCGTTTGATCGCGACCGCATCGTCGAGGGCCCGCAACTGTTGGTCGGCGCCCGCCACCTGGCCGATCAGCGCACCGACCTGACCGACGCGGGCCGCGACGTCGGAGTCGGCCTGCTGCAGCTGGCCGTCGCTCGGGTTGGGTGGTGGCGGCGGAACCGCTTCGGCGAGCCCCGCGCTGCCCGCGAGCAGTGACGCGGCGATGCCGAACCCGACGAGCATCTGCGCGCCACGAGTTCGTCCGGCTGCGTGTGCGCGGCGGCGGCCGCCGCTGAGTGCCCCTCGACTCGCTGTCGTCCGACTCACTGTCGTCTCCCTCGGTTCGGGACCGTCCGGGGAAGACCCGCCCCGCCCGCAGGCCGGTACGCCAGCGAACACCGACGGGCAGGCGTCACTCTCGTGGCTACCGCGCCCACAGTGACACTTCTTCCCCAAAAAGCGCCAATGGCACCGTACGACACTTCGCGCACTGGCGAAACTTCAGTCACAAACGACACAGGGGTAATTACACCGCACACAGGTGCCGTGTCCTGGAACGAATCGCCCGCGGCACGACACAGAGTCGCAGCGGGCGGTCGTCAGCGAGCGTCGGAACGAATGCCGTTCAGCGCGACCGGCGTTCGGCGTCGAGGCGGCGTGTCCGGAGCAACCAGGTGGCGGCAGCGCCGCCCCCGACGACCAGCACGAGGCCGATCGTGATTAGCCCGTACGGGGCGTCCGGGCGGATCACCTCGTCGAGGAACTGGTTGGCGGAGTCGACGGCCTTGCCGGTGTACGCGTGGTCCTGCGCGTCCTCGATCGTCACCCGCGCGAGCGAATCACTGTAGGTGCCCACCCAATTCGGGCTCAGCACCAGCACGGTCCCGCCGTCCTCGGTGCCAATCTCGGTCGCGATGTCCCGGAGTTGCTCATCCCTGCCGGGATTGCGGTCCAGCACGACGATGCGCAGGGTCAGGTCGTGCTCACCCGCGCGCGCGACCACGTCCTGCAGTTCGGCAACGTCCGCGGACGGTGCGGACACACCGTCGTCCGACAGATCGGCGCGGATGGTGTCGATGTCGACACCGGGCGGGATGTCGGCGGGGGCCGGAAGGAACGCGACGGTATGGGCGGCAGGCATCTCTCATCCGGGTGTGTCGTGGTGGCGGTGCGGTGACGAGACCGCCCCCGCACCTTACGGGACCGCGGCCGCCCTGGGCGCCTGCGGCGCACCACACGCGACCACTCACCGTGATGGCGCCGGGACCGTCCGGCCCGTTTGCGGTCACCGGGCAGACGGACGAGGATCACCGATGCGCGACCCGCACACCGTGCGGATGCCGCAGATTTCACAGGACAAGCGTACTGTTAGAGTCACTGCGAGGTACTTCGGCGCGACCTACCGGGTCGGTCTCGACACAGTCGACCACATGGCAGCTTCCGGTCATGACACCTGACTGGTCGCCGCGACGAGCCTCGCTTGCCGTCGGCACAGCCCCGTCGACGGCGAACCTCAATGACGAGTGGAGCTGACGTGAGCACCAGTATTGATTCGTTCGGCGCCAAGGGGACGCTGGAGGTCGGACAGAACTCCTACGAGATCTTCCGCCTGAACGCCGTTCCCGGCACCGAGAAGCTGCCCTACGCGCTGAAGGTTCTCGCCGAGAACCTGCTGCGCACCGAGGACGGCGCCAACATCACCGCCGACCACATCCGCGCGATCGCGAACTGGGATCCCTCGGCCGAGCCGAGCGTCGAGATCCAGTTCACCCCCGCCCGGGTGATCATGCAGGACTTCACCGGCGTTCCCTGCGTCGTCGACCTCGCCACCATGCGTGAGGCCGTCGCCACCCTCGGCGGCGACCCGAACAAGGTCAACCCGCTCTCGCCCGCCGACATGGTCATCGACCACTCGGTCATCCTCGACGTCTTCGGCCAGGCCGACGCTCTCGAGCGCAACGTCGACCTCGAGTACCAGCGCAACGGCGAGCGCTACCAGTTCCTGCGCTGGGGCCAGGGCGCGTTCGACGACTTCAAGGTCGTCCCCCCGGGCATGGGCATCGTGCACCAGGTCAACATCGAGTACCTGGCGCCGACCGTCATGACCCGTAATGGCCAGGCGTACCCCGATACCTGCGTCGGCACCGACTCGCACACCACGATGGTCAACGGCCTCGGCGTGCTCGGCTGGGGCGTCGGCGGCATCGAGGCCGAGGCCGCGATGCTCGGCCAGCCGGTCTCCATGCTGATCCCGCGCGTCGTCGGCTTCAAGCTGACCGGTGAGATCCAGCCGGGCGTCACCGCAACCGACGTCGTGCTCACCGTCACCGACATGCTCCGCAAGCACGGTGTGGTCGGCAAGTTCGTCGAGTTCTACGGCGCAGGCGTCGCCGAGGTGCCCCTCGCCAACCGCGCCACCCTCGGCAACATGAGCCCCGAGTTCGGTTCCACCGCAGCGATCTTCCCGATCGATGGCGAGACCATCAACTACCTGCGCCTGACCGGCCGCAGCGACGAGCAGCTCGCGCTCGTCGAGGCGTACGCCAAGGAGCAGGGCATGTGGCACGACGCCGCGAACGAGCCCGCCTACTCGGAGTACCTCGAGCTGGACCTCGGCACCGTCGTGCCGTCGATCGCCGGCCCGAAGCGCCCGCAGGACCGGATCCTGCTGTCCGACTCGAAGGCCGCGTTCCGGCGCGACATCAACACCTACGTCACCAACGGCGAGTCCGCGGCGCACTCCGCGCTGGACGAGGCCGTCGAGGAGTCCTTCCCGGCGTCCGATCCGGTCGAGCACTCCACCGCCAACGACGAGGCCGTCGTCCCGTCGGCAGCGAACGGTGCGACCGGTCGCCCGAGCAAGCCGGTGAAGGTGTCCTCCGACCGCGGCGAGTTCGTCCTCGACCACGGTGCGGTCGCGGTCGCGGGCATCACCTCCTGCACCAACACCTCGAACCCGTCGGTGATGATCGGCGCCGCGCTGCTCGCCCGCAACGCGGTCGAGAAGGGCCTGTCCTCCAAGCCGTGGGTCAAGACCAACATGGCTCCCGGCTCGCAGGTCGTCGCCGACTACTACGAGAAGGCCGGCCTGTGGCCGTACCTCGAGAAGCTCGGCTTCTACCTCGGCGGCTTCGGCTGCACCACCTGCATCGGCAACACCGGCCCGCTGCCGGAGGAGATCTCCAAGGCGGTCAACGACAACGACCTCGCGGTCACCGCGGTGCTGTCCGGCAACCGCAACTTCGAGGGACGCATCTCCCCCGACGTGAAGATGAACTACCTGGCGTCCCCGCCGCTGGTCATCGCGTACGCCATCGCCGGAACGATGGACTTCGACTTCGAGGTCGACGCGCTGGGCCAGGACACGGACGGCAACGACGTCTTCCTCAAGGACATCTGGCCGTCCGCGCAGGAGATCGACGACACCATCAAGGCCGCGATCAGCCAGGACATGTTCCGCAAGTCCTACGCCACCGTCTTCGCCGGTGACGAGCGCTGGCAGAACCTGGCCACCCCGGAGGGCGACACCTTCGCGTGGGACGACAAGTCGACCTACGTCCGCAAGGCGCCGTACTTCGACGGCATGGCGATGGAGACCACCCCGGTCAGCGACATCACGGGTGCGCGGGTGCTGGCACTGCTCGGCGACTCGGTCACCACCGACCACATCAGCCCGGCAGGCCCGATCAAGCCCGGCACCCCGGCCGCGCAGTACCTCGACGCCAACGGTGTCGAGCGCAAGGACTACAACTCGCTGGGCAGCCGTCGCGGCAACCACGAGGTGATGGTCCGCGGCACGTTCGCGAACATCCGCCTGCAGAACCAGCTGCTCGACGGCGTGTCCGGCGGCTACACCCGCGACTTCACCGTCGAGGGTGCGCCGCAGGCGTTCATCTACGACGCGTCGCAGAACTACCAGGCCGCGGGCATCCCGCTGGTCGTCCTCGGCGGCAAGGAGTACGGTTCCGGCTCCTCGCGTGACTGGGCGGCCAAGGGCACCCGCCTGCTCGGCGTGAAGGCCGTCATCACCGAGTCGTTCGAGCGGATCCACCGCTCCAACCTCATCGGCATGGGCGTCATCCCGCTGCAGTTCCCGGCGGGCGAGTCCGCCGCGAGCCTGGGCCTCGACGGCACCGAGACCTTCGACATCGCGGGCAT
The DNA here is from genome assembly GCF_042719255.1 of Rhodococcus sp. NPDC058532. Classification (NCBI taxonomy): domain Bacteria; kingdom Bacillati; phylum Actinomycetota; class Actinomycetes; order Mycobacteriales; family Nocardiaceae; genus Rhodococcus; species Rhodococcus sp. NPDC058532. The sequence goes on along the minus strand of NZ_JBHXNU010000002.1, from coordinate 361,373 downwards.
CGAGAAGCTGAACGAGGGCGTCACCCCGAAGACGGTCAAGGTCACCGCGACCAAGACCGACGGCGCGAAGGTGGAGTTCGACGCGGTCGTCCGCATCGACACCCCCGGCGAGGCGGACTACTACCGCAACGACGGCATCCTGCAGTACGTGCTGCGCAACATGATCCGGGGCTAGTAGGCGCTACGCGCCTGTGCGCGTTTTCGGCCCCTAGGGGAGCACAAAGCGCTCACGACCACTTCGCTGGAAGGCGAGCGTGCGAGATCACGTGGTCGTGAGCGCTTTGTGCGTTGGCGAGGTATCTCGCGACGGCCGAAAACGCGCACAGGTGACCCGACGAAGGAGGGTTGCCTTGGCCGAAAACACGCACAGGCGACCGACGAAGGAGGAAGCCCGTGCCCAAGGTCAGTGACGACCATCTGGCTGCGCGCCGTCGGCAGATCCTCGACGGCGCCCGCCGCTGCTTCGCCGAGTACGGGTACGAGGGTGCGACCGTGCGCAGGCTCGAGGACGCCACCGGACTGTCGCGGGGCGCGATCTTCCACCATTTCAAGGACAAGGACGGCCTGTTCCTCGCCCTCGCGCAGCAGGACGCGACCCGGATGGCCGACGTCGCCGCCGAGGAGGGCCTGGTCCAGGTGATGCGGGACCTGCTCGCGAAACCGGACGAGTTCGACTGGCTCGCGACGCGGGTGGAGATCTCCCGGCGGCTACGGACCGACCCGGAGTTCGCCCGCGAATGGAGCGAACGCGGCGTCGAACTCACCGAGGCCACCGTCGCGCGGCTGGAACGGCAGAAGGAGGCGGGCCGGCTGCGCGACGATCTGCCCACCGATGTCCTGGTCGGCTACCTGGACCTGGTCCTCGACGGGCTGATCGCGCGCATCGCGTCCGGGCACGGCGGCGAGAACCTGTCCGCGGTACTCGATCTCGTGGAGGAATCGGTCCGGCGGCAGGAGTAAATGCCGCTCGCCTGCACACACCTTCTGCCGCATGCACAGCGCAAAATCGTGCGGCACGCACAGCGCAAAATCGTGCGGCACGCACAGGGGGAATCGGCGTCCAGAACCCGTGTGCGTCAGCGAGAAGGTGTGTGCACACGGGTGCTTGCCCGGCGACGTCAGGTGCCGTGGGTCGCACGGCGCCGGTTCGGGCCGCCGCGGCCGCGCAGTTCGACCCCCGCCTCGGTGAGCAGCGTCCGGACGAACCCGTAGGACCGGCCGGTCGCGTCGGCGAGGCTGCGGATGCTGGCGCCGCGCAGGTAGCGGTCGCGCAACTCGGTCTGTAGTGCGTCCCTGGCGCCGCCGGACACCCGCACCCCCTTGCGCACCGACGCGAGCTCCGCCATCACCGACCTCCGACTGTGATCCCAGTCACTTCTCGATGGTCAGGCTAGTACAGATCCGGCGCCCGCTCCCGGCGCGGCCGCCGGTGCACACCCCCACTGCAGCACCCGCAGGGACGCTGCACGCCCAACACCGGTGCGCGTGCCCGAAGAGGTGTGTGCACACAGGCCTTCCCGGTGTGGACGGCGGGAACCCCGGTGCACACCGGCGCTGCAGCACGCGCAGGGATGCTGCACGCCCAACACCGGTGTGCGTGCCCGAAGAGGTGTGTGCACAGGGCCCTCGCGCGCCGGACCGGGCCGGGCGGCGCTCGCTCAGGCCAGGGTGATCAGGCCAGGGTGATCAGGTCCAGGTACTCCTGCGACCAGTGGTCCTCGGTGCCGTCCGGCAGCAGGATCACCCGCTCCGGGTTCAGCGCCTCCGCGGCACCCGGATCGTGGGTGACCAGCACGACCGCGCCGGTGTAGCTGCGCAGCGCCTCCAGGACCTGCTCGCGGGAGATCGGATCCAGGTTGTTGGTCGGCTCGTCGAGGAGCAGCACGTTCGCCGCCGAGGACACCAGACCGGCCAGCGCGAGCCGGGTCTTCTCGCCGCCGGACAGGGTGCCCGCGGGCTGGTCGAGCTGCGGGCCGGTGAACATGAACGCGCCGAGCAGCCCGCGCAGGTCCTGCTCCCCCGCGTCCGGCGCGGCGTGCCGAATGTTCTCCCACACCGACGCCTGATCGTCGAGGGTGTCGTGCTCCTGCGCGAAGTAGCCGGTCTTGAGACCGTGCCCCGGCACCAGTTCGCCGAGATCCGGCTTCTCCGCGCCGGCGAGCAGCCGCAGCAGCGTCGTCTTGCCCGCGCCGTTGAGGCCGAGGATCACCACGCGGGAACCGCGGTCGATCGCGAGGTCGACACCGGTGAAGATCTCCAGGGACCCGTACACCTTGGTCAGGTCCTTCGCCATCAGCGGCGTCTTGCCGCACGGCGCAGGCTCCGGGAACCGGATGTGCGCCACCTTGTCGGCGACCCGGACGTCGTCGAGCTCCGCGATCAGCTTGTCGGCCCGCTTGGCCATGTTCTGCGCGGCCGTCGCCTTCGTGGCCTTCGCGCCGAGCTTGGCCGCCTGCTGCCGCAGCGCGGACGCCTTCTTCTCGGCGTTGGCGCGTTCGCGGCGGCGGCGCTGCTCGTCGGTGGCACGGGCGTCGAGGTACTTCTTCCAACCCATGTTGTAGATGTCGGCCTCACCGCGGACGGCGTCGAGGAACCACACCTTGTTGACGACGTCGTCGAGCAGGTCGACGTCGTGACTGATCACGATCAGGCCGCCGTCGTGGTTCTGCAGGAACCCGCGCAGCCAGGTGATCGAGTCGGCGTCGAGGTGGTTGGTCGGCTCGTCGAGCAGCAGCGTCGTGTTCGACTTGCCACCGGAGCCGTCGGACGCCGCGAACAGGATCCGGGCCAGCTCGACGCGGCGACGCTGACCACCGGACAGGGTGCGCAGCTGCTGACCAAGCACCCGGTCCGGCAGCCCGAGGCTGTGGCAGATCCGGGCGGCCTCGGACTCGGCGACGTACCCGCCGAGCGCGGAGAACCGGTCCTCGAGATTGCCGAACTTGCGGACCGCCTTGTCGCGTTCGGCGTCGTCGGCCGCCTCGGCCATGATCGCCTGCTGCTTCTCCATGTTGCGGATGATCTCGTCGAGTCCGCGGGCGGACAGCACGCGGTCCTTCGCGAGGACGTCGAGGTTGCCCTCCTTCGGGTCCTGCGGCAGGTAACCGAGATCGCCGCTGCGGACGACCACGCCCGCGTACGGCTCCCCCTCCCCGGCGAGGATGCGCAGCGTGGTGGTCTTGCCCGCGCCGTTGCGGCCGACCAGCCCGATCCGGTCACCCGCCTGCACGCGCAGCGCCGATCCCGGCGCCGAGAGCAGGGTCCGGACGCCCGCACGAACTTCCAGGTCGGTGGCGGTGATCACGCGCGAACTCCTCGGGGCACTTCAGACGGATTGACGGCGGGACGCCGCCACGGGCGGTGTCGCGGGCGCACGATGCCAGTCGCGGGCGCACGAAGCCACCAGTCTACCGGTCCGGCGCGGGGGTGACCGCATCGGTGACGGCGGCGACGCGACGGGACCGCGTGCCAAGCTACCGGGGTGACTGTCCCCGACCTCCTAGTCCTCGGCCTTGGTCCGGCGGGCCGCGCCCTCGCGCATCGCGCCGCGGCGGCCGGGCTTGGCGTGGTGGCCGTCGACCCGGCGCCGGACCGGCCGTGGACGCCGACCTACGGCGCGTGGGCGGACGAGTTGCCGCGCTGGCTCGACCCCGATGTCGTCGCAACGCGGGTGCCGCGGCCGACCGTCTGGGCGGGCGGTCGGCACCGCATCGACCGCGAGTACGTCGTGCTCGACAATGGCGCGCTGGTTGCCGCGCTCGACCTCGGCGCGGTGCGGGTGCTGCGGGGCCGCGCCGCCCGCGCCGACGCCGCCGGCGTCACCCTCGCCGACGGCACCCGCGTCGCCGCCCGCGCCGTCGTCGACGCGCGTGGTGTGCGCCGGGCGCCGGGGTTGGCGGAGCAGACGGCGTACGGGATCGTCGTGTCGGGTGCGGTGGCGCGGCCCGCGCTCGGCGGCGCGGACGCCCTGTTCATGGACTGGCGCGGCGACAACGGCGCCGCCGACGGCGCGCCACCGTCGTTCCTGTACGCGGTGCCGCTCGGCAGCGACCGGGTCCTGCTCGAGGAGACCTGCCTGGTCGGCCGCCCCGCGCTGCCGCTGCCCGTGCTGCGGACGCGGCTGCGCACCCGGCTCGCGGCGCGCGGCGTCACCGCCGCCGACGACGCGCCGGTTGAGCGGGTCCGGTTTCCGGTGCACGCGCCGCGGCAGGACCTGTTCGGGTTCGGGTCCCGCGGCGGCCTCGCGCACCCCGGCACCGGGTACAGCGTCGCCGCGTCCCTCGCCTGCGCCGACGCCGTCGTGCACGCGCTGGTCACCGGGGGCGACCCGGCGGCGGCGGTGTGGCCCGCGCCCGCTCGCGCGGTGCGGGCGCTGCGCGGGATCGGACTGCGTGCCCTGCTCACGCTGCCACCCCAGCGGGTCCCCGCCTTTTTCGGGCAGTTCTTCGCGTTGCCGGTTGCCGCGCAGCGCGCCTACCTGTCGGACCGCGCCGACCCGGTTGCCGTCGCCGCCGCGATGTGGCGGCTGTTCACCGGCGCGCCGATGCCGGTGCGGCGCACACTGATCGGCGCCACATTTCCGCGGAGAGGACACCGATGAAGGTCGAGATCCAGCTGGACGCCGCCCCCACCGACGCGGCCCGTCGGGCGGTGGAGCTGGCCGGGACCGGGGCGGCGGGCCTGTTCACCTTCGAGGGACCGCACGACGTGTTCTTCCCGCTGGTGGCGGCCGCGCCGGTCGTCGACGCGGACCTGACCACGAACGTCGCGATCGCGTTGCCGCGCAGCCCGATGCACCTCGCGCACGCGGCGTGGGACCTGCAGGCGATGTCCGGGGGCCGGTTCCGGCTCGGGCTGGGATCGCAGATCCGGCCGCACATCGAGAAGCGCTACTCGGCGGCGTGGTCACGCCCCGCGGCCCGGATGCGGGAGATGGTGCTCGCGATCCGAGCCATCTTCGACGCGTGGGAGTCCGGGTCGCGCCTGGACTTTCGCGGCGAGTTCCACACCCACACGCTGATGCCGCCGACGTTCGTGCCCGGTCCGCTCCGGTCCGGGCCGCCGCCGATCCTGATGGGCGCCCTCGGCCCGGTGATGACCCGCACCGCGGCGGAGGTGGCGGATGGGCTGCTGGTGATGCCGTTCCACAGCGAGCAGCACTTCCGGCAGCGCACCCTGCCCGCCGTCGAGCTCGGCCTCGACCGCGCCGGACGGGACCGCGGCGAGTTCGAGGTCGTGCCGCAGGTGATCGTCGCGACCGGCCGCACCGACACCGAGCTCGCCGCGGCGACCACCGGGGTGCGGGCGCTGCTCGCGTTCTACGCGTCCACGCCCGCCTACCGTCCGGTGCTCGAGGTGGAGGGCTGGGCGGACCGGCAGGAACCGCTCAACGCGCTGTCCAAGCGGGGCGCGGTCGCGGAGATGGTGGCGTTGGTCGACGACGCGATGGTCGACACGCTCGCCGTCCGCGGCACCCCGGAGCAGTGCGCGGCCGAGATCGACCGCCGCTTCGGCGCCAACGCCGACCGGGTGTGCTGCTACTTCCCCGGCTACGACGTCGACCTCGCCCACGTGCGGGACCTGGTCGCCGCCCTCGGCGCGGTCCCTCAGCGCGGCGCCGCGAACTCGCCGAGGGTCTGACCGACCGCGTCGGGAACGCCGTCCAGCGCCCACAGCGCAAGCCCCACCGCGACGAGGGTGAGCAGCGGCCCGAGCAGCGCGCGTTCGAACGTGCCGCCCGCGCGGATCGACAGCCAGGACGGCAGCTGGAGTTCCCACCAGCGGCGCCCCCGCCACGGCAGCAACGGCGCAAGGAACGGCACCCCCTCCTTGGTGATGGCGTCGCCGAGGCAGTGCACCGCGCAGCCGAGCCCGACCGCGACCCCAAGCGCCCGCGACCCCACCTCGTCCGGATACCAGGTCCAGGTCAGTGCGGACAGGGTCCCGGCGACGAGGGTGACCGCGACCCAGCCGTTGCGTTTCGCCCATCCGCCCGCGAGCCCGCGGAGCGCAAGCCCGAGCGTCAGGAACAGGGTGCCGATGATCGCGGGCTGTCCGAACGCGACGATCAGCCAGGACACCAGGGCGCTGAGCGCGACCGCGAACAGCGCGGTGTGGGTGAGGGTGCGGTGCCCGCCCCGTCGCTTGGGGTCGCGCCTGCCGCGGGTGATGCGGTAGTACCCGACCGACACGCTGTCGACGCCCTTGGCGAGCGCCCAGCTGGCCGGGCCGAAGGAGCGGGCGACGGTCGACTGGGTGGTGTCGAGGTCCGGCAGCAGCGCCGCGCCAGCACACACCCCTGCGAAGGTGAACATCTCGGCGGTCGACGTCGGGCCGCCCCACTCGGAAGGGAGCACCTGGGCGGCAAGCAGGCCTGCGACGGCACCGGAGACGGCGTGGGTCGCACCCATCACCATGAGAGCATCATCACGTACGCGAAAACCCTTCGGACGACGGCGAACACGAGCACCACCCGAAGGAAGGCGCTCAGGACGGCCCGAATGTAGCAATCGACTCCGACACAAACGCCGCCTCGGGGGGGTGGGGGGCCGGCGGAGGGGGGGGAAGGGGGGTGGGGGGGGAATGCGAAAAAAAAAAAGGGGGAACAGACGAGGGTTTCTCGCGAGGTGCGCGA
>NZ_JBHXNU010000002.1:304472-354729 GCF_042719255.1 Rhodococcus sp. NPDC058532 | reverse complement strand
GAGGACGAAAAACCTCTTGGAGCGAGGAAAAACAAGCCCCCCACCGGAGGGGGGGGACGGGGGACCGACCGGGGGCACCCACCACCCCACCCACACCCCCCCCCCCGCCGGGGCCAAACCCCGCCGAGGCGGGCGAAAAGGGGGTAGGGCGGGACTACGAACCGAAGACCGGGAGCACGGCCGCGGTCTTCGCGAGCGGTGCGCCATCCAGGTTGTCGGGCAGCGCGACACCGAGGTTGGTCAGCACGGTCGGGGTGATGTCGGCGATCGTGTAGCCGTTGTCGGTGGCGCCCGCGGCGTACCCGGCGCCGCGGGCGATCACGAACGTGGTCGCCTCCTCCGGGGTCTGGCCGCCGTGACCGCCGGTCGGCTTGTGGCCATGGTCGGCGGTGACGAGGATGGTCCACTGCTCGCCGGTGTCGGCGGCGCGCCTGTCGACGGCGTCGACGATCCTGCCGACCTCGGCGTCGACCCGGGTCAGGGCCTTCTGGTAGCCGGGCCCATCGGTGCCTGCGGCGTGTCCGGCGCCGTCGACCTGGTCGAGCTGGGTGAAGATGAAATCGGGGCCGGCGGAGGCGATCTGGTTCGCGACAGCGGTGGCGGTCGCTGTGTCGGTCGCGCCGACGCTGCCCGCGTTGGCGGTGGTGGTGACGACGTCGGCCGCGGGCGACCCGCTGCCCGCGATGGTCGCGATCCCGTCCCAGGTGGAGATCGACTGGGTGTGCAGTTCCGGGTTCGCGGTCTCGATCCGGGTGAAGGCGGTCGGGTACTGGTCGTACCGCGCCCCGGCGAACGAGTTGTCCTGCACGCCGTGCTTGTCGTTCCAGACGCCGGTGAGGATCGTCGACCAGGACGGCCCGGAGATGGTCGGGTGGCCCGCGATGGACGACTCACCGCTGGTGCCCTCCGCGATCAGTTGGTTCAGCCGGGGCGCGTCGGCGGCCTTGATCTGGTCGAGCATGGTTCCGTCGAGGCCGATGACGACGGTCTTGGTCGGTGTCGGTGCGCCCGAGGTGGATCCGAGGTCGACGATGGTGGTTCCGAGGCCCTGCGCGGCTGCCGGGCCCGCGAGGACGGCACCTGCCGCGACCGCGGCGAGAAGGGTGGTGGTGGTTGCTGCGATGTGCTTGTTCGTGGTCACGCACCCGATCCTGATTTAGGACTAGACCAATCGCAGGGCGAGGAGGCCTTCCCGCCGCGATGTTCATCGTCCCGTCGCCGAACGGCCCCCGATCTCCCCCTCCCGGTCACCGCGCCGACGACGGCGGGTCACCCAGATCCTCGACGGATCGGTCCGGCCGCAGCCCTCGCCACACCGGGTGCCGCAGCCTGCCGTCCGGCGTGACCTCAGAAAACCGCACCTCCGCAACCAGTTCCGGACGCAGCCAGTGCGCGGTCCGCGCCTCGGCGTCCGGAACACCCACCAGCGACGGGCGATCGGTCGCCAGCGCCGCCGTCCGGTCGGCGAGCTCGGACAGTGCCGCCGCGGTCAACCCGCTGCCGACCTTCCCGACGTACCGCGGCGCTGCGGGGTCACCCGCACCGAGGAGCAGCGACCCGATACCTCGCGCCCGTCCGCCCTCCCCTGCCTGCCAGCCCCCGATCACCACCTCGCAGCTGCGAAAGTGCTTGATCTTCAGCCAGTTCGGCGAGCGCCCCGGCCGGTACACCGAATCCCACCGCTTCGCGACCAACCCCTCCATGTGCCGCTCCGAGCTGGCCGCGAGGGCGTCGGTGAACCCCTCGGCGGCGAGATCCGGAATCCGCCAGGGCTCCCCGGCCGCGAACCGGATCGCGTCCAGGACGGTGCGCCGGTCCCGCAGCGGCTTCCCGGCGAGCACGGTGCCGTCGAGTTCGAGCACGTCGAACACCAGCAGGGCCACCGGGTTCGCCGCGGCGCCCGCCGCCGCGTCAGCGGCCCTGCTGCGTCCCATCCGCTGCTGCAGCCGCGCGAAACTCGGTGCGCCGTCCGTGCCGAACGCGACGATCTCGCCGTCGAGGACCCCGGCGTGCCCGCGTAGCGCGGCCGGAATCCGCACCAGCTCCGGGTAGCCGACGGTCAGATCGTGCCCGTTGCGGCTGACCAGGCGCACCGTTTCCGTGCCGGATGCGGCGTCCGAGTCGAAGTGCACCAGCGCGCGGATGCCGTCGAACTTGTACTCCAGCGCCCACACCGCAGGGTCGGCGCGGCCCGCGAAGTCGGCAGCGGTGGTCGCGGTCGCGAGCATCGGCGACCACGCCGGGGACGCGGCAGGGGCGGACCCCGGTCCCGGCAGCACCGCGGGCGCGATGCCCGACCGCACCCGCGCGAGCACCTCGGGGAACTCCAGCTGCGTCAGTCCCGGCGCCGCGAGCTCGTCCCACGTGCGCGGCGCCGCCGCATGCGGCCGGGCCGTCCCGCGCAGCGAGTACGGCGAGACGGTGGTCTTCGACGCCGAGTTCTGGCTCCAGTCCACGAACACCTTCCCGGTCCGGTGCGCCCGCGTCATCGTCGCGGTGACCGACTCCGGGGTCTGCCGCTCGAGTTCCACCGCGATCGCCTTCGCCACCTCGCTGCAGCGTCTCGACGTCCACCCCGAAGGGACCGCGGCATAGAGGTGAATCCCCTTGCTGCCGCTCGTCACCGGGAGGGCGTCGAGGCCGCGCGCCACCAGCGCTGCCCGCACCCGCAACGCGACCCGCGCGCACGCGTCGAGATCCACCCCGGGACCCGGATCGAGGTCGATCACCAGACGGTCCGGGTCGGCCGGGGTCCCGTCGTCCGCGAATCGCCACTGCGGCACGTGGAACTCGAGGGCCCCGGACTGCGCGAAGTAGACCAGCGCGGCCAGCTCGGTGACCTCCGGATAGTCCACCGTCTTCGAGCCCGCCGCGAGCGGGTGCCGCGGAATCCAGTCCGGCGTCGCGGTCTCCGCGTTCTTCTGGAAGAACGGCTCGGCCGCGGTGCCGTCGGGCCACCGCTTGCGGGTCAATGCCCGTCCGGTCAGCAGCGGCAGCAACACCGGGCCGATCTCGGTGACGTACTGCAGCACCTCGGCCTTGGTGGTGCCCGACTCCGGGTAGAGCACCTTGTCGAGATTGGTCAAGGTCAGACGCCTGTTCCCGACGCGAACCACCGCGTTGTGCGCCATCTGCCCCCGCCAACCGAGTCGACTTCACCTGGCCTGATCCCACAGTATGGACCATCATGGGATGATGCGGTCGATATGGAAAGGCTCCATCGCGTTCGGTCTCGTCAACGTGCCGGTGAAGGTCTACTCCGCCACCGAGGACCACGACATCAAGTTCCATCAGGTCCACGGCAGGGACGGCGGACGGATCCGCTACAACCGGGTCTGCTCCGAATGCGGCGAGGTGGTGCAGTACGCCGACATCGACCGGGCGTACCGGTCCGAGGACGGCGCGCAGGTGGTCCTCACCGACGAGGACTTCGACAAGCTCCCCGCCGCGGAGAAGCATGAAATTCCGGTGCTGCAGTTCGTGCCGTCGGAGCAGATCGACCCGATCCTGCTGGACAAGAGCTACTTCCTCGAACCCGACTCGGCCTCACCGAAGGCGTATCAGCTGCTGGCGTCGACGCTGGCCGAGAGCGACCGGACCGCGCTGGTGCACTTCACGCTGCGGCAGCGCACCCGGTTGGCCGCGCTGCGGGTCCGCGACGGCGTCCTGGTGATCCAGACGCTGCTGTGGCCGGACGAGGTCCGGGCCGCCGACTTCGAGAAGCTTGAGGGCGCGTCGACGCCGAGCGACAAGGAACTCGCGATGGCCACCATGCTGGTGGAGTCGATGTCGGAGGATTTCCGGCCGGAGTCGTACACCGACGACTACCAGCTGCAGCTGCAGAAGCTGCTGGATGAGACCATCGCCGCAGGCGGCGAGAAGGTGTCCGTTCCCGCTGGTGCGACGCGGGAGGCCGACGCGGAGGTCGTCGACCTCGTCGCCGCGCTGCAGCGCAGCGTGGACGAGGCGAGGAAGGAGCCTGGCAAACCCGCGTCGAAGCACAAGGCGAAGACCGGCTGACGGTACCGAATCAGACCTTCTAACGCGTCCCGATCCTCGCCGCCCCGCTGCTCATCCCCGGACCCTGGATCATCCGCATCGGCATGGTGCTGCTGCTGTTCCTGCCGTTCGTCTACTTCCTGTTCGCGCTCAAGCGGATCTACCTGCGCCACCGACTCGTCAGCCACGGCCTCGATCCCGAACTCCTCGACGCGCATCGGCAGCAGCGGCTCGACGCCGAACGCGACGACTACGAGTCCCGCTACCGCCGCACCCAGTAGGCCTCGGCGCCGAGCTGCCCTCACTCCGCGAACGGGCGTCCGGCCGCGAAGACGTGCCGCACAAAGTTCTCCCCGATCCGGCGATGGCCCTCCGGGTTGGGGTGCAGTGCGTCGGGCAACGGGTGCTCGACGAAGTCGTTGTCCCCATACAGGTCCCGGCCGTCCAGATAGTGCAGATTCGGGTCGTCGACGGCCCGCTGTTCGACGATCCGAGCCAGCTCATCGCGAATCACGCTGAGCGTCAGCCGACCCGCCGCAACGTCGGCGGGGTCGCCGGTGGCCTTGAACCGCATGCTGCCGGTCGAGAAGTCGGGCGCCAGCGGGCCGGGGGTGTCCTCCTGGATCGGGCACAGGATCGGCGACACGACCAGCAGCGGAATGTGCGGGTGCCCGTCGCGGACGGTGTCCAGGAAGCCGTGCACCGCCGGACCGAACGCGCGCAGCCGCATGGCGTCGGTGTTGACGATGTTGATGCCGATCTTGACGCTGATCAGGTCCGCGGGAGTGTCGCGCATGGCGCGGGCGGTGAACGGGTCGAGCAGCGCGCTACCGCCGAAGCCGAGGTTGATCAGTTCGACCCCGCCGCCGTGCCGAGCGGCGAGCGCAGACCAGATGCTGCTCGGGTGCGCGGCGTTGGACCCTTGACTGATAGAGCTGCCATGGTGGAGCCACACCCGCCGTCCGTCGGAGGTGATCGGTTCGATCGGGGCGTCCGTGCGCAGGCCGATCAACTCGGTGATCTCCGCGTGCGGCAACCAGATCTCGATGTGCTTGTCACCGGCGGGTAGGTCGGTGAACCGCGCGGTGCCAGCTGGCCCCTCCGCCAGTTCGGCTGCCCCGGTGCGCAGGTCGGTGATCGTGTGGACGTTGCCGCCGTCGACCGTCGCCTGCGCGGCGAGCTTGCCATCGGCGAGCAGGTCGTAGACCCCGTCCGGCAGCGCGGGCATGCCACGGTAGGCCCGCTTCGTGGGCAGGGAGTCCAGTTCAATGGTGGTGGCGCGGGTTCGGAATTCGAGCCGCACTCCGGACGGCTGCACCTCGGCCATGGCGAGCTGACTGTCGGGGATCTGCTTGCGCGCCGCCGCGGGCAATCGATGCGGCAGCACGCCGCGCCGGGTCGGTTCCAGGTCCAGGAAGCCGCGCAGCAGATCTGCGGTGATGGGTGTGGTCACCCACCTGGTGTCGGTCTTTGTCATTTCCTACTTCTCGCCTACTTCTCGGTGGCAGGGACTGCTCGGGTGCGCAGCAGGATGTCGAGCGAGTCGACGACCCACTCCCAGGACTGCTGCGAGTCGACGGCGGTGTGGCTGAACCCGCCGGCCAGCTCGAGGGTGACGTAGCCGTGGAAGACGCTGCCCAGCAGGCGAACCGCGTGGGTCTGACCGGGCTCGGTCAGGTCATAGCCCCGCAGGATCGCGCGCATCATCTGCGAGTGCCGCACTCCCGCGCTCGCCGCCGCCGTCTCGGGATCCAGGCGCAATCGGGCGGCGTCGAATCGGCCGGGATGCTCACGCGCGTAGTCGCGGTAGGCATCGGCGAACGCGGCGAGCGCGTCCTTGCCGGACCGGCCTGCCACGGCGTCGGCGGCACGGTCGGCGAGTTCCGCGAGGGCGAACAATGCGATCCGCGTTCTCAGGTCCTCGGTGCCCTTCACGTGCGAGTACAGGCTCGCGGACTTCACGCCGAAGTGCCGCGCGAGCGCCGACACGGTCACCTGCTCGAAGCCCACCTGGTCGGCGAGCTCGGCGCCCGCGAGGGTCAGCCGGTCAGGGGTCAACCCCACTCGAACCATCAGCACTCCCCAATCTGGCTAATGGCATTATGCAGCTAACTACATACTGTAGGCAAATGGAGGCGACGCCCGCTCATGCCCCGTCGCGGTCGAGCACAAACCAGAAGTGCTCCCCGCCGTCGAGCACGTTCTTGCCGTTCATCACCCCGAGCAGCGTGTCCTCGCCGACCCGTTTGAAGTGGTCGAACACCGGCATCCCGTCGTAGACCATCGTCGCGGTGACCTCGCCGCGGAACTCGACCATCCACAGGCTGGCCTCGCCGTTGCCGCCCGCGACGTCGGAGAACAGCTCATCGTTCTCGCCCCGGCAGATCAGCGGCTGCACGTCGACGCGGGAGCCAAACGTCTTGCCGTACCAGCGGGTGGTGTCCAGCAGCCTGCCGGTGCAGTGCCCGGTCCGGAAACCGCGGCCCCGCCAGCGCCCCGACAGCTCGTCGACCCCGACCACCGGCAGCTGCGCCCACAACCGGTCCAGGTCCCGCGGGTCGACGGACTCCGCTGCCAGAAGCTCCTCGGTCCGCTCGTGGTGGTTCATCGGGTTCCTTCCTGATCGGGGTTCGCGCCGAGGACGAGGACGGGTTTGACCACGGCGCCGGTCCGGGCGGCCTCCCAGGCGGCGTCGAGGTCGTCGAACGCGAACGGGGTGAGGATCCGGTCGAAGGGGAAGCGTCCCGAGCGCCACAGCGCGATCAGCTCGGGCACGAACTGCTGCGGGTCGGCGTCGCCCTCGATCACACCGGTGACGCTGCGCCCCATCAGCAGCGCGGACTGGTCCAGCGTCACCGGGTTGCGGTTGCCGCGCAGCCCGACGGTGGCGCAGCTGCCCGGCGAGCGCAGCACCGCCGTCGCGGCCGCGAGAACCTCCTGGGTGCTGACGGTGTCGACGCTGTGGTCGGCGCCGCCGCCGGTCGCCGTCCGCAGCAGCCGGAGCAGGTCCGCTTCGGCGCTGTCGACGGCGGCGGTCGCGCCGAGGCTCAGGGCCAGCTCGCGCCGGTCCGGGAGCGGGTCGACGACGACGATCGACGCGCACTCGGCGACGACGGCGGCGAGCACCGCGGCGAGCCCGACGGCTCCGGCGCCGAACACCACGATCGAGGCGCCGGGACGCGGGCGCAGCACCCGCAGCACCGCCCCCGCCCCGGTCTGGATACCGCACCCGAGCGGCCCGAGCAGTTCGATCGGGAGGTCACCGGACACCTGGACCGCGTCGGCGGCACGCACCACCGCGTGGCTGGCCATCGACGACTGGCCGAACCAGTTTCCGTGCAGCGCAGCACCGTTCATGTGCAGTGTGGTGGTGCCGTCGAGACGGCGGCCCGAATAGTTGCGGACCGCAAAGTGCCGACAGTAGGCGGGGTGCCCGTTGTGGCAGCTGCGGCAGTCCCGGCACGCCGAGTAGCTGAGCACCACCCGGTCGCCGGGCGCGAGGGTATCGACGCCGCTGCCCACCGCCTCGACCGTCCCGGCCCCCTCGTGACCGAGGACGGCGGGCAGCGGGATCGGGACTCCGCCCGCGGCCGCGGTCAGATCGGTGTGACAGATCCCCACCCCCGCGATCCGCACCAGCACCTCGTCCTCGCGCAGCGTGTCGATCTCGACGTCCCGGACCCGCACCGGCTCACCGATGCCGGTCAGCACCGCAGCACGCGCTCGTGTTCCCACCGCTCCCCCAGTTGCGTCGGTCCGGATCCGCCCGAACCCGGCAGCGAATCGCGACTCACATCCGGCGCGAGTGTAGGGCACCGCACCGGGTCTCGACGGGATTCCGCGATCGGCTGCCCCGGCGTCGAACGCGCGTTCCCTGTTCCGCGCGGACGTCCGGTGGGACGATCGAGATGCCCCCTCAGCCAATCCGGGCTGATCGAATCCGAACACGGGGTCTCATCATGGTCACCCACACAGCGCGCGCGCTTGCCGCGACCGCCCTGCTCGCGCCGACGGTCTTCCTCGTCGGCGCCGGGCCCGCCCAGGCGAGCAGCCACCTCACCACCACCGTCACCGCGGGACCCACCCGGGTGCTCGTCGCCACCGAACGATCGACGCCGGGAGGCACCTCCACCTGCAACGCCCACCTCGAGAGTGGGCCGGTCCAGCACTACCAGGTCACCCTCGACGCCCCCGGCTCGACGCTGTTCACGAACGTCACGCCGGGACCACACACCGTCACGTTCAACTGCGGCGGCGGGATGGGTCGGTCCCCGGTCACCGTCGAGGTGGCGGCGGCCGATCCGTTCGGCGACGCCATCAACGGGTTCCTCAAGCAGATCGGCCTCACGATGTTCATCACCGACCCGACCTGCTGCTGACCGCCAACGCGGAACGGGAGCCCATACCGTGCCGTCCGGCGCGGTGTGGGCTCCCGTTCGTGTCGGGCGCGGATCTCTAGACGGTGAACCCGAGCGCGCGCAGCTGCTCGCGCCCGTCCTCGGTGATCTTGTCCGGACCCCACGGCGGCATCCAGACCCAGTTGATCTTCAGCTCGTCGACCAGGCCGCTCTTGACCAGCGCCCCGCGCGCCTGCTCCTCGATCACATCGGTCAGCGGGCACGCCGCCGACGTCAGGGTCATGTCGATCGTCGCGACGGTCTCCGCCGCCTCGTCGACCGAGATGCCGTACACGAGTCCGAGGTCGACGACGTTGATCCCGAGCTCGGGGTCGACGACGTCCCGCATCGCCTCCTCGAGGTCGTCGACGAACGCCTGCTGCTCGGGGGTGAGCGGCGCCGCGGGCTGCCCGGCCTCGTCGGGGGTGGCTGCCGAGTCCGGCGTCTCCGCCGCAGTGGTGTCGGTCATGATGCGATTCCTCCGGTCCCTGCCGGCACCGTCGTGCCGTCGTCGACTATCTGAACAACGGCGTCCTTGAACGCCATCCATCCCAGCAGCGCGCACTTGACCCGCGCCGGGTACTTCGCGACCCCGGCGAAGGCGATGCCGTCACCGAGCACGTCCTCGTCGCCGTCGACGGTGCCCCGGCTGGTGATCATCTCGTTGAACGCCTCGACGGTGCCCAGCGCCTCGTCGAGCGGCATCCCGACGATCTGGTCGAACAGCACCGACGTCGACGCCTGGCTGATCGAACAGCCCTGCCCGTCGTAGGACACGTCGCCGACCCGGCCGTCGTCGGTGATCGCGACCCGCAGCGTGATCTCGTCGCCGCAGGTCGGGTTCACGTGATGCACCTCGGCACCGAACGGTTCCCGCAGCCCGCGGCCGTGCGGATGCTTGTAGTGGTCCAGGATCACCTCCTGGTACATCTGTTCCATCCGCATCTCAGGACGCCCCGTCGATCGTGTCGTCGGAGCCGCCCGTGCTCGGGTGCGTCCCGAAGAACTCCTGGGCCCGCCGGATCGCGGCCGCCAGCGCATGCACCTCGTCGACGGTGTTGTACACCGCGAACGAGGCCCGCGCGGTCGCCGCGATGCCGAACCGGCGGTGCAGCGGCCACGCGCAGTGATGCCCGACCCGGATCGCGACGCCCTCGTCGTCGAGGATCTGCCCGAGGTCGTGGGCGTGGATCCCGTCGACCACGAACGACACCGCGCCACCCCGGTTTTCGGCGGTGGCCGGTCCGACGATCCGCACCCCGTCGATGCCTCCGAGCAGCTCAAGGGCCAGCGCGGTCAGCTCGTGCTCGTGCGCGGCGACGGCGTCCATCCCGATCGCCTCCAGGTACCGCACCGCAGCGCCGAGCCCGACGACCTGGGAGGTCATCGGCACGCCCGCCTCGAACCGCTGCGGCGGCGGCGCGTAGGTGCTCGCCTCCATCGTGACCGTCTCGATCATCGAGCCACCGGTGATGAACGGCGGCATCGCCGCGAGCAGGTCCCGCTTGCCGTACAGCACGCCGACACCGGACGGGCCGAGCATCTTGTGCCCGGAGAACGCCGCGAAGTCGACGTCGAGGCCGTGGAAGTCGACCGGCATGTGCGGCACCGACTGGCAGGCGTCGAGCACGACCAGCGCGCCGACCGCCCGTGCCCGCCGCACCAGCTCCTCGACCGGGGCGACCGCGCCGGTGACGTTGGACTGGTGGGTGAACGCGACGACCTTCACGTTCTCGTTCAGCTCGAGCGAGTCCAGGTCGATGCGGCCCTCGTCGGTGACGCCGTACCAGCGCAGGGTCGCACCGGTGCGGCGCGCCAGTTCCTGCCACGGCACCAGGTTCGCGTGGTGCTCGAGCTCGGTGATCACGATCTCGTCGCCCGGCCCGACGTGCCGGTCGCACCGGTCGTCGCCGAGCACATACGTCACCACGTTGAGCGCCTCGGTCGCGTTCTTCGTGAACGCCAGCTCGTCGGGGTCGGCGCCGACGAACCGGGCAATCGCGGCGCGGGCCTCCTCGTACGCGTCGGTCGCCTCCTCGGCGAGCTGATGGGCGCCGCGGTGCACGGCCGCGTTGGAGGTGGTGAGGAACTCGCGTTCGGCGTCGAGCACCTGCACCGGCCGCTGCGATGTCGCGCCGGAGTCGAGATAGACCAGCGGCTTCCCGTCCCGGACCGTGCGGGCCAGGATCGGGAAGTCCTTGCGGATGCTCGTGACGTCGAGCGCGGCCGCGGTGGTGGTCATGAAGTTAGGCTCCCGCGGCCGCGGCCTGCGTGAACCGCACGTAGCCGTTCGCCTCGAGTTCGTCGGCGAGCTCGGGTCCACCGGACTCCACCACCTGGCCGCCGACGAACACGTGCACGAACTGCGGCGTGATGTAGCGCAGGATGCGGGTGTAGTGGGTGATCAGCAGGACGCCGCCGTGCTCGCGTTCCTGGTAGCGGTTGACCCCCTCGGAGACGATGCGCAGCGCGTCGACGTCGAGGCCGGAGTCGGTCTCGTCGAGGATCGCGATCTTCGGCTGCAGCAGACCGAGCTGCAGGATCTCGTGGCGCTTCTTCTCGCCACCGGAGAAGCCCTCGTTGACGGACCGCTCACCGAACGCCGGATCGATCTCCAGCTCGGTCATCGCCTCCTTGACCTCCTTCACCCAGTGCCGCAGCTTGGGTGCCTCACCGCGGACGGCGGTGGCGGCGGTGCGCAGGAAGTTCGACGTCGACACGCCCGGCACCTCGACCGGGTACTGCATCGCCAGGAACAGGCCAGCGCGGGCGCGCTCGTCGACGCTCATCTCCAGCACGTCCTCCCCGTTGAGGGTGATGCTGCCGGAGGTGACCTCGTACTTCGGGTGGCCCGCGATCGCGTAGGACAGCGTGGACTTGCCGGACCCGTTGGGGCCCATGATCGCGTGCGTCTCACCGGAGCGGACGGTGAGGTTCACGCCCTTGAGGATGGTGATCGGCTCGGCGTTCTCGTCGGTCTGCGCGACGCGGACGTGCAGGTCCTTGATCTCCAGCACGGAGTTTTCGGGGGTCGTCATGTGATGAAGTCCTTTGGGAATGTGGTGTGTCGAGGGCGGTGACGGGCGTCCGGTCTCAGACGCCGACCGCGGCGAGTTCGACCTCGATGGCGGCCTCGAGACGCTCACGCACCTCGGGGACCGCGATGCGGTTGATGACCTCGTGGAAGAACCCGCGGACCACCAGGCGGCGGGCCTGATCCTCCGGGATGCCCCGCGAGCGCAGGTAGAACAGCTGCTCGTCGTCGAAGCGGCCGGTGGCGCTGGCGTGGCCTGCACCGACGATCTCGCCGGTCTCGATCTCGAGATTCGGCACCGAGTCGGCGCGGGCGCCGTCGGTGAGCACCAGGTTGCGGTTCATCTCATAGGTGTCGGTGCCCTCGGCCGCCGCGCGGATCAGGACGTCGCCGACCCACACGGTGTGCGCGTCCCTGCTGTGCGCGCCGCCCGCCTCGCCCTGCAGCGCGCCCTTGTAGACGACGTTCGACTTGCAGTGCGGCTGCGCGTGATCGACGAGCAGCCGGTGCTCGAAGAACTGGCCCGCGTCCGCGAAGTACAGGCCGAGCAGTTCCGCGTCGCCGCCGGGGCCGTCGTAGCGGACGGTCGGGGTGACCCGGACGACGTCGCCGCCGAGGGTGACCGCCGTGTAGCGCAGCGTCGCGTCCCGTCCGACCCGGATGTGGTGGGCCGCGGTGTGCACGGTGTCGTCGGCCCAGTCCTGGACGGCGACGACGGTCAGCTTGGCGCTGTCCCCGAGGACGAACTCGACGTTCTCGGCGTAGGTGCCGCTGCCCTTCTGGTCGAGCACGATCGTCGCGGCGGAGAACGCCTCGAGCCGGATCTGGATGTGCCCGAACGCGACCTGGCCGGCGCCGGGGCCGGTGACCACGACGGTGACCGGCTCGGCGACCTCACGTTCGGCGCCGACGGTCACCACCGTCGCGGTCTCGAAGCTCGAGTAGGCCTGCGCGGCAACACGATCCGCGGGAACACCACCCTGCCCGAGGCGGGAGTCATCGCGACCGACGGTCTCGACGGTGACACCGTCCGCTGCCGACACCTCGACGGTGGCATCGGCGGAGCGGACCGCGGTGCCGTCGTGCAGGCCGCGCAGCCTGCGCAGCGGGGTGAACCGCCACGCCTCGTCACGGCCGGCGGGCACCTCGAACGCGTTCACGTCGAACGAGGTGAAGACCTCGCCCTTATTTGCGGCAGGCACGGCATTCTCACCGGCGACGGCGGCCTTCACGCCGGTCGCCTCACTTGCGTTGGCCACTAACCCACGGCCCCTTCCATCTGCAGTTCGATCAGGCGGTTGAGCTCGAGGGCGTATTCCATCGGCAGCTCCTTGGCGATGGGCTCAACGAAGCCGCGCACCACCATCGCCATTGCCTCTTCCTCGGTGAGGCCACGGCTCATCAGGTAGAACAGCTGGTCCGCGGACACCTTCGAGACGGTGGCCTCGTGACCCATCGAGACGTCATCCTCGCGGATGTCGACGTACGGGTAGGTGTCCGAGCGGGAGATCTGGTCGACGAGCAGCGCGTCGCACTGCACGCTCGCCTTCGATCCGTGCGCGCCCTTGTTCATCTGGACGAGGCCGCGGTACGAGGACCGGCCGCCGCCACGGGCAACGGACTTGCTCACGATGGTCGAGGAGGTGTGCGGCGCCAGGTGCAGCATCTTCGCGCCGGTGTCCTGATGCTGGCCCTCGCCCGCGAACGCGACCGACAGGACCTCGCCGCGGGCGTGCTCGCCCATCATCCACACGGCCGGGTACTTCATCGTCACCTTGGAGCCGATGTTGCCGTCGATCCACTCCATCGAGCCGCCCGCGTCCACCTTGGTGCGCTTGGTCACCAGGTTGTACACGTTGTTCGACCAGTTCTGGATCGTCGTGTAGCGGCAGTGGCCGCCCTTCTTCACGATGATCTCCACGACCGCCGAGTGCAGCGAGTCGGACTTGTAGATCGGCGCGGTGCAGCCCTCGACGTAGTGCACGGAGGCGCCCTCGTCGACGATGATCAGGGTCCGCTCGAACTGGCCCATGTTCTCGGTGTTGATCCGGAAGTAGGCCTGCAGCGGGATGTCGACGTGCACGCCGGGCGGCACGTAGATGAACGACCCGCCGGACCACACGGCCGTGTTCAGCGCGGAGAACTTGTTGTCCCCGGCGGGGATCACCGAGCCGAAGTACTCCTTGAAGATCTCCGGGTGCTGCTTGAGCCCGGTGTCGGTGTCCAGGAAGATCACGCCCTGGGCCTCAAGGTCCTCACGGATCTGGTGGTAGACCACCTCGGACTCGTATTGCGCGGCGACACCGGCGACCAGCCGCTGCTTCTCCGCCTCCGGGATGCCCAGCTTGTCGTAGGTGTTCTTGATGTCCTCGGGCAGGTCTTCCCAGGACTCGGCCTGCTTCTCCGTGGACCGCACGAAGTACTTGATGTTGTCGAAGTCGATGCCCTCGAGGTTGGAGCCCCAGTGCGGCATCGGCTTCTTGTCGAAGGTCTTGAGCGCCTTGAGGCGGATGTCGAGCATCCACTCCGGCTCGTTCTTCTTCGCGGAGATGTCCCGCACGACGGCCTCGGACAGGCCACGCTGGGCGCTGGCGCCTGCGACGTCGGAGTCGGACCAGCCGTAGCCGTAGTGGCCGAGCGAGGCAATGGTCTCGTCCTGCGTCATGGCCTGCGAACCACCGGCCGCCTGGTCTTGGGTGACGGTCATGCGAGCTCCTTCCGGAGTCTTGTTGCGTTGGTACTTCTCGGATCCGCGGTGCGGGCTGAGCGCCCACGGAGATGACGGTGTCGGGGTGAGGTGCTGGAGGTCAGGTCAGGTCGCTTCCTGGTGCTGCGCCCCCGGCGGAACCAGCGGCACGTGGGTGGTGCAGGCACAGTCGCCGTTCGCGATCGTCGCGAGCCGCTGAACGTGGGTGCCGAGCAGTTCGGCGAAGGCCTGGGTCTCCGCCTCGCACAGTTCGGGAAACTCGGACGCCACGTGGGACACCGGGCAGTGATGCTGACAGATCTGCACGCCGTTGCCGACCGGGCGGGTGGTTGCCGCGAAGCCGGCGGACGTGAACGCCTCGGCGATCGAGCCTGCCGTCTGCTCCACCTCGACGGGGTCGTGCCCGCCAGCGGGGTCGATGTCGGCGACGATCGTCTGCACGCGGCGGCGGGCGAACTCGACGATCGCGGTGTCGCCGCCGATCTCCCTGAGCTGGCGCATCGCGGCGCCCGCCAGGTCGTCGTAGGAGTGTCCGAGCCGGGACCGGCCCGCCGCGGTGAGCTGAAACTGCTTGGCGGGGCGGCCGCGCCCCTTCTGCTGCCAGCTGGCGGACCGCGTTGCGCGGGCCTCCCCCGCGTCGATCAACACCTCAAGGTGACGCCGCACGCCCGCCGCACTCAACCCGAGTTCGGCACCGATCTCGGTCGCGGTGATCGGCCCCCGCTCCAGAAGGAGGGTGACGACGGCGGCCCGGGTGTGACCCTCATGACCCGCCACCGTGGCCGGCGACTGCCCCGGACGCGGCGCAGCTACAGGCACGTGACCTGCGCTTTCACCGTACGCGTTGGGGGTTGCTGCCGTTTTCACAACACCAGTGTGACGGAATTCGATCCGACGGTCCACCAAGGGTGCCCTGGGTAGGGCCGCTACGCTTCGACGTGTGCCGCAGACCGACGACACACCGGAGCCCGGTGACAGCGTGACGACCGGACCCCGGACAGGTCGGGTCGGTCGCGTGCTGTCCCGGTCGAGGACGCTGGCCGTCCGGGCGCTCGGACTCGACGGCCGCCCGGACCGGTTCGTGGTCAGCAGCCTGCACGGCGACGAGGCGGAGGCGCCGGGGCTGAACGCGACCGAGACCGAGCAGCTGCGCCGCGTGCGGCGCTTCGGCGCCACCGGCGCCCTGCTCATGACCCTCGGCGCCCTCGGCGCGGGGGCCCAACCGGTCCTGCAGAATCCCGTTCAGGGGATGCGGCTCCTCGGACTGCCCGCGCGGATGCCGAGCGTCGCGATGACGATCACGCTGACCGGCAGCGTGATGGTGGTGCTGGCCTGGCTGCTGCTCGGCCGCTTCGCGATCGGCTCGCTGCGCGCCGGGTCACCGGTGCGGCGGCTGACCCGCTCCCAACTCGACCGCACCCTGCTGCTGTGGGTGATTCCGCTCACCATCGCGCCGCCGATGTTCAGCAAGGACGTGTACTCGTACCTCGCGCAGTCCGAGATCGCGGCCCGCGGCATGGACCCGTACGCGATCGGCCCCGCGCAGGCCCTCGGGGTGGATCACGTCCTCGCCCGGACCGTCCCGAACATCTGGCGGGACACCCCCGCGCCGTACGGACCGCTGTTCATCTGGCTCGGCAAGGGCATCTCGACGATCACCGGGGACAACATCGTCGCGGGCATCTTCCTGCACCGACTGCTCGCATTGGCCGGTGTCGCGCTGATCGTGTGGGCGCTACCCAGGCTGGCCCGCCGGTGCGGGGTCGCCGCGGTCAGCGCGTTGTGGCTCGGCGCCGCGAATCCCCTGCTGCTGTTCCACCTGGTGGCGGGCATCCACAACGAGGCCCTGATGATCGGGCTGATGCTCGCCGGGCTCGAGCTCGCGCTGCGGGCCATCGAACAGTCCGCCCCGCTCCGGTTCGGGGGCGGCGGCGGCCTCGGGCTGCTGCTCGCCGGCTCCGGACTGATCGCGCTGTCCGCGACCGTGAAGATCCCGACGCTGCTCGCCCTCGGCTTCGTCGGGATGGCGCTGGCCCGGCGGTGGGGCGGGTCGCTGCGGTCCGTTGGCTCGGCGGCGGCGCTGCTGCTCGGGGTGTCGGTGACGGTGATCGCGGGCGTCAGCCTGGTCAGCGGGCTCGGCTTCGGGTGGCTCAACCCGGACACCCTCGGCACCGCGAACGAGGTGCGCAGCTGGATGTCGCTGCCGACGCTGCTCGGTCTCGGCACCGGCCTTGCGGGAGTCCTGCTCGGTCTCGGTGACCACACCACCGCCGTCCTCGGCCTCACCCGTCCGATCGCCTCGCTGGTCGCCGCGTTCATCGCGCTGCGGATGCTGATCGCCGTCCTGGTCGGCCGGATCCACCCGGTCGGCGCACTCGGCGTCTCGCTCGGCTTCCTGGTGCTGCTGTTCCCCGTCGTCCAGCCCTGGTACCTGCTGTGGGCGGTGATCCCGCTCGCCGCGTGGGCGACCCGGCCGGTGTTCCGGATCCCGGCCATCGCCTTCTCGTCCGTGGTGAGCCTGATCGTGATGCCGAACGGCGGCGAGTACGAACCGTTCATCATCGTGCAGGCGGCGATCGCGACGATCCTCGTGTGCGGCTCCGTCATCGTCGCCACCCGCAACCTGCTGCCGTGGCGGGCGGAGTCCGGCGACGGACGCCCATCGGCCGCCGCCTACGCTGGGGTCCCGTGAGTTCTTCCGCGTCCGCACCGCCCGTGCT
The DNA here is from genome assembly GCF_042719255.1 of Rhodococcus sp. NPDC058532. Taxonomy (NCBI): domain Bacteria; kingdom Bacillati; phylum Actinomycetota; class Actinomycetes; order Mycobacteriales; family Nocardiaceae; genus Rhodococcus; species Rhodococcus sp. NPDC058532. Next base: position 337,872 of record NZ_JBHXNU010000002.1, on the reverse strand, counting down.
CCAACTCGATGCCGTCGTCAAGACGTTCGGCGAGACCACCGCGGTCGACGGGCTCGACCTGTCCCTCGACCGCGGCCAGGTCCTTGCCCTGCTCGGACCGAACGGCGCGGGGAAGACCACCACCGTCGAGATGTGCGAGGGCTTCCAGCGGCCCGACAGCGGCACCGTCCGCGTCTTCGGGCTCGACCCGGTCACCGCGTCCGGGGAGGTGCGCGCCCGGATCGGGGTGATGCTGCAGGGCGGCGGCGCCTATCCCGGGTCCAAGGCGGGCGAGATGCTCGATCTCGTCGCCGCGTACTCGGCGGATCCGCTCGACCCGGCGTGGCTGCTGCGCGAACTCGGTCTCACCGACGCGGTCCGCACCCCGTACCGGCGCCTGTCGGGCGGGCAGCAGCAGCGGTTGGCGCTCGCGTGCGCCCTGGTCGGCCGCCCCGAGCTGGTATTCCTCGACGAGCCGACCGCTGGCCTCGACGCGCAGGCCCGGCTGATGGTGTGGGAGCTGATCGACGCGCTGCGGCGGGACGGGGTGTCGGTGCTGCTGACCACCCACCTGATGGACGAGGCGGAGGCCCTCGCCGATCGCCTCGTGATCATCGACCACGGCCGGGTCGTCGCCGAGGGTACCCCCAGCGAACTGACCCGGCACGGGGCGGCGGGCCAACTCCGGTTCACCGCCCCCGAGCACCTCGACCTGAACGCGCTGGCGGCGGCGCTGCCCGCGGGCTTCACCCCGAGCGAGCCGAGCCCAGGCAGCTACGTCGTCGAGGGCGACATCGACCCGTCCGTGCTCGTCGCGGTCACCACCTGGTGTGCGGGGCTGAACGTGCTCGCGACCGAGATCCGCATCGACCAGCGCCGCCTCGAGGACGTCTTCCTCGACCTCACCGGAAGGGAGCTTCGGGGTTGACCATGTCCCGCACCGACCGCCTCGCCGACAACCGGTTCGAGCCCGGCATCTTCGCACCGCGCCCGCAGGCCGCGCCGCCCGCGCGGATGCTGGCGGCGCAGACCCGGCTGGAACTGACGCTGCTGCTGCGCAACGGCGAGCAGCTGCTGCTGACCATGTTCATTCCGATCACGCTGCTGATCGGCCTGACCCTGCTGCCGTTCGGTGACCTCGGCGATCCCCGCGTCAACCGGGTGATGCCCGCGGTGATGATGGTCGCGGTCATGTCGACCGCGTTCACCGGTCAGGCCATCGCGGTCGGGTTCGACCGACGCTACGGGGCGTTGAAGCGGCTCGGCGCGACACCGCTGCCCCGCTGGGGGATCATCGCGGGCAAGTCGGCGGCCGTGGTGATCGTCGTCGCGATCCAGATGCTCGTGCTCGGCGGGATCGGGTTCGCCCTCGGCTGGCGACCGGGCGTGGTCGGTCTGCTGTGCGGTGCGGTCGTGATCGCACTCGGCACCGCGATGTTCGCCGCGCTGGGGCTGCTGCTCGGCGGGACGCTGAAGGCGGAGATCGTGCTCGCGCTCGCGAACGTGCTGTGGTTCGTGATGGCAGGCATCGGTGCGGTCGTGTTCGGCGGCGACGGTATCCCCGACGCGCTGCACACCCTGGCGCGGCTGGTGCCGTCGGGTGCGCTCGCGGAGGCCCTCGACCACGCGGTCGCCGGGTCGGTGGACTGGTTCGCGATCGCCGTGGTCGTGGTGTGGGGGGCGGTCGCGGCGTGGCTCGCGACCCGCTGGTTCAAGTTCACCTGACCCCGGATCGGGGTGGCGCTGCGACGTTTCGACCCATTCCGGATCGCAATTGTGCAAGATCAGTGTCCGTGCTCACCGCAACGTTGCGCGCCATCGCCGCGCTGTCCGCCGCCACCCTGTCCGTCTCGCTCGGCGCGGGCGCCGCAGCCGCGCAGCCGACCTGGGGGCCGCTGGCCCCGCACAACCCATTCCTCGGACCCCCGGGGACCTCGACGATGCATAGCGACGCAGGCTCCTCCGACGTCACCCCGCTCGCCGGTCCGGGCACCGGGAACCTGACGGTCGGGGCCACCTCGCTCGCCTCGGCCTGCCCGACGCTGTTGCAGGGATCCGACTCGATGGTCCTCGCGCTATGCACCACGATGGTCGGCCGGAACCCGACGGTGCACCTGATCGACACCGACGCGTCCGGGTCCGCGGGCGGGCTTGGGTCGACCGACCTCGGCTCGATCGCGTCCGCCTCGACGGGTGGCCGGGCCGCGGGCGCGTCGCTGGCCGAGCTGCAACTGCCGAAGGGCAGCCTGCTCGGCGGCGTCTACGCGTACCTGGACAACGAGAACCGCCTCGTCGCGGTCGACGGCACCCGGCGGCTGGTCCGGATCGGGCACGCCGCCTCGGGCGGCAGGTGGACCCTGTCCGTCGACGAATCGGTCGACCTGTCCGGCGCGATCGCCGCCGACGACGCCGTGACCGGCCTCTCCCCGGACTGGGCAGGCAACGTGTGGTTCGCGACCGGCGCCGGGCGGGTCGGCGTGGTCGACGCCGCCGGGGTGGCCCGGACGGTGGACCTGCCCGCCGGGGAACGCGTCGAGAACAGCATTTCCACCTCGCCGTCCGGCACCTCCGTCGCCACCACGCACGCGCTCTATCAGCTGTCGGCCGGTCCCGACGGCACCCCCCGCATCGACTGGCGCACGGCCTACGACCGGGGCAGTGCCCGCAAGCCCGGCCAACTCAGTTGGGGTACCGGCTCCACCCCCACCTATTTCGGTCCGGCCACCGGGCACGAGTACGTGACGATCGTCGACAACGCCGACACCCGGGTCTCGCTGCTCGTGTACCGCGTCTCCGACGGCGCGCAGGTGTGCTCCACCCCGGTCCTGGCCGACGGCGGTCCGGGCAGCGAGAACTCACCGATCGCGGTCGGGTCGAGCGTGTTCGTCGCGGGCACCTACGGCTACCCGTACCCGGCCGTCCCGGAGAGCGCGGGGCCGTCGGTGCCGGGGTCCGCGCCGTTCGCGGGCGGCATGACCCGGGTCGACGTCGGCGCGGCGGGCTGCACGGTCGTCTGGGACACCGACGTCAAGAGTGCCGCGGTCCCGCACCTGTCCGCCGCCGACGGGAACATCTACACGGTGCTGCGCTCGGGCACCGGCGGCGCGCTGGACGGGTTCACGTTCGCGGCGATCGACCCGGCGAACGGCGCGGTCCGGGCCACCACGGACCTGCCGCGCAGCACGCTCGGCGACACGATCCAGATGTCCGGCCTGATCACCGACGACGGGGACTACCTGCAGGGCACCCTCAACGGTGTCGTGCGGGTGGCGCGCGGCTGAGCCGGACCGGTGGCACGGCGGCGAACCGGACCGACGACACGGCGGCAAGCCGGACCGACGACACGGCGGCGAGCCGCCCCAACGACACGGCGTAGTTGACCGGGCTCTACGATCGACCCCGTGCTGTATCGCGGGTTCGTGAGCCTGGTCAACCGTCTGCCCCTGCCGTCGCTTGCCGTTCAGAAGTGGATCGCGTTCGCGGTGATCGTCGCCCAGGGCGGCATCGCGGTCACCGGCTCCGTGGTGCGGGTGACGGCGTCCGGCCTCGGCTGCACCACCTGGCCGCAGTGCCATCCGGGCAGCTTCATCCCGACCGGTACCTCCACCGCGCCGTGGTTCCATCAGGCCGTCGAGTTCGGTAACCGGCTGCTGACGTTCGTCGTCGTTGCCGTGTCCGCGGCGGTGGTCATCGCGGTCACCCGCGCCGCCCGTCGCCGTGAGGTCCTCGTCTACGCCTGGCTGATGCCGGCGTCGACGGTGCTGCAGGCGGTGATCGGCGGCATCACCGTGCTGACCGGGCTGCTGTGGTGGACCGTCGCGATTCACCTGCTGGTGTCGATGGCGATGGTGTGGCTGGCGGTGATCCTGTACCACAAGATCGATCAGCCCGACGACGGTGTCGACACGGTGGTGCTGCCGAGGCAGTTGCGCTGGCTGACGGCGCTGTCCGGGGTCGCGTTGGCGGCCACCCTGGTTGCGGGCACGATGGTGACCGGTGCCGGGCCGCATGCCGGGGACAAGAATCCGGAACGGACCGTGGAGCGGCTCGACCTGGACATCACGAATCTGGTGCATCTGCATGCCGAGATGTTGGTCGCCTACCTGGCGCTGCTGGTCGGCCTCGGGTTCGCGCTGTACGCGGTCGCTGCGCGGGACGCGCTGAAGCTGCGCCTGAAGGTGGTGGTCGCGCTGGTCGCGCTGCAGGCGTGCATTGGGCTGGTCCAGTTCTGGACGCATGTGCCCGCCGCGCTGGTGTCGATCCATGTCGCGTTGGCCGGTGCCTGCACCGCCGCCACCGCGGCGCTGTACGCGGCGGGTCGGGTGCGGGAACCGGTGCGTGCGGGTGTCGGGGCGGCGACGGCGGGAGCGGTCGCGGACTGATCGGGTCCCACCGAATACGATCTGCGCAGCGTCACCTCCGATCATCCATCCGAAGGAGCCGGCATGCGTCTGCGCGACACCCCCACCGTCGAGGTCACCGAACGCCTCACCTGTAGCCCGGAGCGGGCCTGGGCCCTGGTCACCGACATCGAGTTGCCGACCCGCACCGACGGCGAACTGCAGCGGGTCGAGTGGCTGGACGGCGCGACCGGGGTCGCGGTGGGCGCCCGGTTCCGTGGGCACAACGCCAACACCGTGATGGGCGAGTGGCAGACCGAGTCGGAGGTCGTCGAGGTCGAGAACGGCAGGCGCTGGGTCTGGCGGGTCGGGGCGGCGGAGTCCCCGATCGCGCTCTGGGGTTTCGAGGTCGACGGCGGCGACAGCGGTGCCGTCGTCCGGCAGTGGGCGAAGGTCGGTACCGGCGCGTCCCCGCTGTCGGAGTTCATCGACCGGCATCCGGAGCAGGAGGCCGTGATCCTGGAGCATCGGATGTCGGTGTGGCGCGACGGCATGGCCGCCAACCTGGCCGCACTCACCCGGCTCGCCGACCGGTAGCTGTCCGGAACGCGACGGGCCGGCTCACCGCTGTCGGTGAGCCGGCCCGTCGTGTCGTGGTTCAGCCGAGGCCGTTGCGGGCCTTCGGGAATCGGGTCTGCTTCGCGACCCAGCCTGCCATCTTCTGCCAGTGCCCGACCCGCGGGGTGACGATGCTGGTCACCGAGCGCTCCCAACCGGAGGCGGTGACGCCGTCGACGCCCGCGACGACGGCCTTCGCGGTCGCGAGGTCGTCGACGACCTGGTCGCCGAGGACGCCGTCGGCGCCGACGAGGGTGATCCGCACCCCGTCGAGGCCGATCGGCTGGACGACGGCGGTCGCGGAACCACCGTGCTCGGCGACGAACTTGCGTACCGCGGTGACCGTGCGGGCCGGCGCGACGACGGACGGCGCTGCCGCGCCGGAATCCTGGGTGTCCACACTCATGCGCTCAGGATACGACAGGGCAGAATCGGGTTCATGCGCGCAATCACCGTCGCCGAGTTCGGCGGACCCGACGTCCTGACCCTGACCGACCAGCCCGACCCGGTTCCCGGCGCCGATGACGTCCTGGTCCGCACCGACGCGGTCGGCGTGAACTTCATCGACACCTACCGCCGCACCGGCGCCTATCCGATGAGCCTGCCGTACATCGCGGGCAGCGAGGGCACCGGTGTCGTCGAGGCGGTCGGCGCGAACGTCACCGATCTCGCGGCCGGGGACCGGGTGGCGTGGGCGGACGCGCCGTCGAGCTACGCCGAACTCGTCGTCGTACCCGCCGCGGCCGCGGTGCCGGTGCCTGCCGACGTTCCGGCCGGGCAGGCCGCGTCGGCGCTGCTGCAGGGGATGACCGCCCACTACCTGCTGCACTCGGTGTATCCGGCGCAGCCGGGCGAGACGATTCTGGTGCACGCGGGCGCCGGCGGGGTCGGGCAGATCCTGACGCAGCTCGCGGTCGCGCGTGGCATCCGGGTGATCACGACGGTATCGACGGGCGAGAAGGAGGCGCTGTCCCGGGAGTGCGGGGCGGCCGAGGTCCTGCGGTACGGCACCGACCTGGCCGAGCGGGTGCGGTCACTGACGGGCGGTGACGGGGTCGCTGCGGTGTACGACGGGGTCGGGGCCGACACCTTCGAGGCGAGCCTGGCGTCGCTGCGGGTCCGCGGCACCCTCGCGCTGTTCGGTGCGGCGAGCGGCCCGGTGCCGCCGTTCGACCTGCAGCGCCTGAACGCGGCAGGCTCGCTGTTCGTGACCCGCCCGACACTGGCGCACTACACCCGAACCAGGGAGGAGTTGCTGTGGCGGTCCGGTGACGTGTTCGCGGCGATCGCCGACGGCACGCTGACCATCCGGGTCGGCGGGACATATCGGCTCGCCGACGCCGCGCAGGCGCACCGGGATCTGCAGTCCCGCCGGACGACCGGGTCGATCGTCCTGCTTCCCTGACCGCGGGCGCGGGCGGTGCGGGGTCAGGAGAAGAACGTGGCGACGGTGTCCCAGCCGAGGACGGCATCGACGGACAACGCGCAGAACACGACCGCGAGGTAGTTGTTCGACTGCAGGAACAGGCGCAGCGGCTTGATCGGCTGCCCCTTCCGCACCCCCGAGTACAGCTGGTGCGCCATGAGCAGGAACCAGGCGCCTGCGACGAGCGCGACGGCGGCGTAGATGACGCCGGCGGCCGGAACGAGCACCAGGGTGGTCAGGACGGTCAACCAGGTGTAGACGAGGATCTGCTTGGTGACGCGCTCCTCGGTGGCGATCACCGGCAGCATCGGCACCCCGGCCGCCTTGTAGTCCTCCTTGTACCGCATTGCCAGCGCCCAGGTGTGCGGCGGCGTCCAGAAGAAGACGACGAGGAACAGGACGATCGGTTCCCAGCTCAGGCTGCCGGTGACGGCGGCCCAGCCGACCAGCGCGGGCATGCAGCCGGCGGCACCGCCCCAGATCACGTTCTGCCAGGTCCGCCGCTTGAGCACCATCGTGTAGACCAGCACGTAGAACGCGATGGTCAGCAGCACGAGGATGCCGGCGAGCAGGTTCGCCGCCCACCACAGCCAGCAGAACGACGCGGCGCCGAGCACCAGGCCGAACACCAGCGCGTGCGAGGTGGGGACCGCCATCCGGGCCAGCGGCCTGCGCGCGGTGCGCTTCATCACCTTGTCGATGTCGGCGTCGACGACACAGTTGAGGGTGTTGGCGCTGGCGGCGCCCATCCAGCCACCGAACAGGGTGGCGAGGATCAGCGGGAAGTCGACGGTGCCGCGATCCGCGAGGAGCATCGCCGGGATCGTCGCCACCAGAAGAAGTTCGATGACCCGTGGCTTGGTCAGCGCCAGGTAGGCGAGAACCTTCCCGGTGATCCGACCCCAGAGGGAGTCCGACCCGTTCCGGGGGGTGGCATCGGGGGCACCAGCGAGACCGTGTCCGCCACGCTCCACTATCCGCACCGTCACTCCTACTTCTCGGGCCCCGACGAGGGCCCGGTATCACGGTTCGCCCCACTGGCCTGGCGCCGTGCGACATCCGCTCCGGTGGTCCACGGTGCAGGGGCAGCCGCGGACGCGGCGCCACGGCCGGGGACCCGAGCACTACTACACCCGATGGTAGACGGCGGCGCGAACAGATCCGAACCGGGCACGGGTCGAACGACCCGAATCGGACGCCGCGGCGGCCAGCAGGCCCGCGACCACCGCCGCGGCGGACGCCGGATCGACCGGCGTGCACGCGCGCACTACCCTTGGGTCGGAACTACGCTGGAGTGTCGGAGCCGACGCCGGGTTCACCGCACCCGCCGTCCGTCCCGCCGTCACCGTGCCGATCACCCGATGTCAGGAGACTTGAAGCTCGTGTCGATCACAGACGAGATCCGCGTCCTCACCCAGCCGGTGCACCCCGGCGACTGGACCGACCTGGACACCAAGGCGGTCGACACCGTGCGTGTCCTCGCCGCCGACGCCGTGCAGAAGGTCGGCAACGGCCACCCCGGCACCGCGATGAGCCTCGCCCCGCTCGCCTACACGCTCTTCCAGCGCATCATGCGCCACGACCCCGCGGACGCGGAGTGGGTCGGCCGGGACCGCTTCGTCCTGTCCTGCGGGCATTCCAGCCTCACCCTTTACCTGCAGCTGTACCTGTCCGGGTACGGCCTCGAGCTGGCCGACCTGGAGGCGCTGCGCACCTGGGGGTCGCTGACGCCCGGTCACCCCGAGTACGGGCACACCACCGGCGTCGAGATCACCACCGGACCGCTCGGTCAGGGTCTCGCGTCGGCCGTCGGCATGGCGATGGCGGCGCGGCGCGAGCGCGGCCTGTTCGACCCCGACGCCGCCGCGGGCGCCAGCCCGTTCGACCATCACGTGTACGTGATCGCCTCCGACGGCGACCTGCAGGAGGGCGTCACCTCGGAGGCGTCGTCGATCGCGGGCGTGCAGCAGTTGGGCAACCTGATCGTTTTCTACGACGACAACGAGATCTCCATCGAGCACGACACCCACATCGCGTTCGGTGAGGACGTCGCCACGAGGTACGAGGCGTACGGCTGGCACGTGCAGCGGGTCGAGGGCGGCGAGAACGTCTCCGCGATGCTGGATGCGGTCGAGGCCGCGAAGGCGGTCACCGACCGGCCGTCGATCATCGTGCTGCGCACCATCATCGGGTACCCGGCGCCGACCAAGATGAACACCGGCGACGCGCACGGTGCCGCGCTCGGCGCCGAGGAGGTCGCCGGGGTGAAGAAGGCCCTCGGCTTCGACCCGGAGAAGAGCTTCGACGTCGACCCGGCCGCCCTGGCGCACGCGCGGGAGGTCCTCGACCGCGGCGCGGCCGCCCACGCCGCCTGGCAGGGCGAGTTCGACGCCTGGGCCGCCCGCGAGCCCGAGCGCAAGGCGCTGTTCGACCGCCTGGACGCCGGGGAGTTCCCGGAAGGCTGGACCGACGCGCTGCCCACCTGGGAGCCGGACGCTAAGGGCGCAGCCACCCGCAAGGCCTCGGGCAAGGTGCTCAATGCCCTCGGCCCGATCCTGCCGGAGCTGTGGGGTGGGTCCGCCGACCTCGCGGGCAGCAACAACACCACCATCGACGGCTCCGACTCGTTCGGTCCGACATCGATTTCCACGAAGGACTGGACCGCGCAGCCGTACGGCCGGACGCTGCACTTCGGCATCCGCGAGCACGCGATGGGGTCGATCCTCAACGGCATCGCGCTGCACGGTCCGACCCGCCCCTACGGCGGCACGTTCCTGGTGTTCAGCGACTACATGCGGCCAGCGGTCCGGCTCGCGGCGCTGATGGGCACCCCCGCCGTCTACGTGTGGACGCACGACTCGATCGGTCTCGGCGAGGATGGCCCGACGCACCAGCCGATCGAGCACCTCGCCGCACTGCGCGCCATCCCGAACATGTCGGTGCTGCGTCCCGGTGACGCCAACGAGACCGCGCAGGCCTGGCGGTACGCGCTTGAGCACACCACCGGGCCGACCGCGCTCGCCCTGACCCGTCAGGACATCCCGGTGCTCGAGGGCACGAAGGAGAAGGCAGCCGAGGGCGTCAAGCGGGGCGCGTACGTGCTTGAGGACTCCGCCACCGGAACTCCCGAGGTGATCCTGCTCGCGACCGGTTCCGAGCTGCACCTCGCCGTGGCGGCCCGCGCCGCCCTCGAGGCCGACGGCATCGGCACCCGGGTCGTGTCCGTCCCCTGCCTGGACTGGTTCCTCCAGCAGGACCAGGCGTACCGCGATGAGGTGCTGCCGCCCGCGACCCGCGCCAGGGTTTCCGTCGAGGCCGGGATCGCGATGCCGTGGTGGCGACTGCTCGGCGACGCGGGCGAGGCCGTGTCCATCGAGCACTTCGGCGCCTCCGCCGACCACAAGACCCTGTTCCGCGAGTTCGGGTTCACGGCCGAGAACGTGACGGCCGCGGCCCGCCGCGCAATCACCGCAGTGAAGGGCTGAATTGCCATGGCACAGAACGAGAATCTCGCCGCACTGTCGGCCGCCGGTGTCTCGGTGTGGCTCGACGACCTGTCCCGCAACCGACTCGAGACGGGCAACCTCGCGCAGCTGGTCGCGGAGAAGTCCGTGGTCGGCGTGACGACGAACCCGTCGATCTTCCAGGCCGCGCTCCAGGGCCCGGAGTACCACGCGCAGCTGCACGAGCTCGCCGGCCGCGGAGCGAACGTCGACGACACGGTCCGCGCGCTCACCACCGACGACGTCCGCAACGCCTGCGACCTGTTGGCGCCGCAGCACGAGGCGTCCGGCGGCGTCGACGGCCGGGTCTCGATCGAGGTCGATCCGCGGCTGGCCAACGACACGGACGGCACGGTTGCGCAGGCGATCGAGCTGTGGAAGATCGTGGATCGGCCGAACCTGCTGATCAAGATCCCGGCCACCCTCGCGGGCCTGCCCGCGATCACCCGGGTGATCGCGGAGGGTATCAGCGTGAACGTGACGCTGATCTTCTCCGTGGACCGGCACCGGGCGGTCATCGACGCCTACCTGGCAGGCCTCGAGGCGGCGAAGGCCGCCGGGCACGACCTGTCGACGATTCACTCGGTCGCGTCCTTCTTCGTCTCCCGTGTCGACACCGAGATCGACGCCCGGCTGGAGCAGATCGGCACCGACGCGGCGCTGGCGCTGCGCGGCAAGGCCGGCGTCGCCAACGCCCGGCTCGCGTACGCGGCCTACCAGGACGTCTTCGAGTCCGGCGACCGGTTTGCCGCGCTCGCGACGTCCGGTGCGCGGGTGCAGCGTCCGCTGTGGGCGTCGACGGGTGTGAAGAACCCCGACTACCCGGACACCCTGTACGTCACCGAACTGGTCGCCGCGAACACGGTCAACACGATGCCGGAGAAGACGCTCGACGCGGTCGCCGACCACGCCGTCGTCACCGGCGACACGATCTCCGGCACCGCGGCCGCCGCGCAGGACGTCTTCGACGCGGTCGCCGGGGTCGGGGTCGACCTGGGTGACGTCTTCGACAAGCTCGAGTCGGAGGGCGTCGACAAGTTCGAGGTCTCCTGGAACGAGCTCCTCGAGGCCACCGCCGCGTCCCTCACCGCGGCCTCGTAGATGGCGATGGGGAGCACGGGAGCCGCGCAGGAGTGGATCAATCCGCTGCGCGACGAGCGAGACAAGCGACTGCCGCGGATCGCGGGCCCGTGCTCCCTGGTGATCTTCGGGGTCACCGGCGACCTGGCGCGCAAGAAGCTGATGCCCGCCGTGTACGACCTGGCGAACCGGGGCCTGCTGCCGCCGGGGTTCGCGCTGGTCGGGTTCGCCCGCCGCGACTGGGCGAACGAGGACTTCGGCAAGGTCGTGCACGACGCGGTCCGCGAGCACGCCCGCACCGAGTTCCGTGAGGAGGTGTGGGACCGACTCTCCGAGGGAATCCGCTTCGTGCAGGGCAGCTTCGACGACGATGCCGCGTTCGCGGAGCTGACCCGGACCCTGACCGTGCTCGACGCCGAACGCGGCACCGGCGGCAATCACGCCTTCTACCTTGCGATCCCACCCGCGGCGTTCCCGACCGTGTGCGAGCAGCTGTCGCGGTCGGGGCTGGCGCAGCCGGTCGCGGACCAGTGGCGGCGGGTGGTGATCGAGAAGCCGTTCGGCCACGACCTGGACTCGGCGAAGGAGCTCAACGCCGTCGTCAACACGGTCTTTCCCGAGGATTCGGTGTTCCGCATCGACCACTACCTCGGGAAGGAGACGGTGCAGAACATCCTGGCGTTGCGGTTCGCGAACCAGCTGTTCGACCCGATCTGGAACGCCCACTACGTGGACCACGTGCAGATCACGATGGCCGAGGACATTGGTCTCGGTGGCCGGGCAGGCTACTACGACGGCATCGGCGCGGCCAGGGACGTCATCCAGAACCACCTGCTGCAGCTGCTCGCGTTCACCGCGATGGAGGAGCCGGTCAGCTTCGAACCCGCCGAACTGCAGGCGGAGAAGATCAAGGTGCTGTCCGCGACCCGGCTCGCCGAACCCCTCGACGAGACCACCGCCCGCGGTCAATACGCGGGCGGCTGGCAGGGCGGACGGAAGGTGGTCGGCCTGCTCGAGGAGGAGGGCTTCTCCCCCGAGTCGACGACCGAGACGTTCGCCGCGATCACCCTCGAGGTCGACACCCGCCGCTGGGCAGGCGTGCCGTTCTACCTGCGCACCGGTAAACGGCTCGGCCGCAGGGTCACCGAGATCGCCGTCGTGTTCAAGCGGGCACCGCACCTGCCGTTCGATGCCACCATGACCGAGGAACTCGGGCAGAACGCGCTGGTGATTCGGGTGCAGCCCGACGAGGGCGTCACGATGCGGTTCGGGTCCAAGGTGCCCGGCTCCTCGATGGAGGTCCGGGACGTCAACATGGACTTCAGCTACGGGCAGGCGTTCACCGAGTCGTCCCCCGAGGCGTACGAGCGGCTGATCCTGGACATGCTGCTCGGCGAGCCGTCCCTGTTCCCGGTCAACGCCGAGGTTGAACTGTCGTGGAAGATCCTCGACCCGGTGCTTGAGCACTGGGCGGCGAGCGGACAACCCGACCCGTACGAGGCGGGTACCTGGGGTCCGGAGTCGGCGCACGAGATGCTCCGCCGGACCGGACGCGAATGGCGGCGGCCGTGACGCCGCTCCTGATGGGAGAATTCCACTCGTGATCATCGACATCCCCGCAACAACGACCGGCGCCGTCAACAAGCGGCTCGTCGAGATCCGCGAGACCGGTGGCGCCGTCACGCTGGGGCGGGTGCTGACGCTGGTGGTGAGCACCGACGACGACGAGAACGCCGAGTCGGTCATCGAGGCCGCCAACGAGGCGAGCCGCGAACACCCGTGTCGCGTCATCGTGGTCACTCGCGGTGACCGGGACGGCGAGTCCCGGCTGGATGCGCAGATCCGGGTCGGCGGCGACGCCGGAGCCTCCGAGGTCGTGGTGCTGCGCCTGTACGGCGAGCTCGCCGGGCACGAGGACAGCGTCGTCATCCCGTTCCTGTTGCCGGACACCCCGGTCGTCGCGTGGTGGCCCGACAAGCCGCCCGCCGTTCCCGCACGTGATCCGCTGGGGCGGTTGGCCATTCGGCGGATCACCGACGCCACCGGCGCACCCGACCCGGCGACGACGATCAAGTCCCGCCTGCAGGCGTACACCGCGGGCGACACCGACCTGGCATGGGCGCGCGCCACCCCGTGGCGGGCGCTGTTGACGTCCGCCCTGGATCAGCCGCCGCACCAGCCACTGCTGTCGGCGACCGTGTCGGGGCTGCCCACCGAACCGGCGGTCGACCTGATCGCCGGGTGGCTCGCCAGCCGAATCGACGGCCCGGTGCGCCGACTGGCCGGGGACCTGCGGATCGAACTGCACCGCACCAGCGGAACGATCGCCCTGAGCAGGCCGCAGACCGGGAAGACGGCGACCCTCAGCCGGACCGGGGCACCGGACTCGCTGGTGTCCCTGGCGCGCAGGGAGACCCGGGACTGCCTCGCCGAGGATCTGCGCAGGCTGGATCCGGACGAGATCTACCATGCCGCGCTCGCCGGGCTCGCCCGCGTCGAGTTCGGGTAGGTCCTTCGACTCGAAAACGGTCCTCCCCCTGAGAGACCCCAGCGAATAGGGTGTTCGCCATGACTGACTCCGTGACCGTGCAGACGTACGACGATTCCGACGCCCTCACCTCGGCCGCCGCGCGCCGATTCGTCGAGGTGATCGTCGACGCTCAGGCCGCACGGGGGTCCGCGTCGGTCGTCCTCACCGGCGGCGGCAACGGGATCGGGCTGCTGCGCAAGCTGCGGGCGGACTCGGGTGCGATCGACTGGTCACGGGTCGACGTGTTCTGGGGCGACGAGCGTTTCGTCCCGCGCGGCCATCCGGACCGCAACGAGGTGCAAGCCCACGACGCGCTGCTCGACCACGTCCCCGTCGAGTCCGCGCGGCTGCACCCGATGCCGTACGGGGACGGCGCCTACGCGGGGGACCCGGACGCGGCCGCGCACGCATACGAGCATCTCCTCGCCGCCCACGCGGGCGGCGGACCGATCCCGGAGTTCGACGTGCACCTGCTCGGCATGGGCGGTGAGGGACACGTCAACTCGCTGTTCCCCGACACCGATGCGGTCCGGGAAGCGGACCGCTTCGTCGTCGGTGTCACCGACTCCCCCAAGCCGCCCGCCGAGCGGGTCACCCTCACCCTGCCCGCGGTGCGCCGGTCGCGGCGGGTGTGGCTGCTGGTCGCCGGCGCGGACAAGGCGGACGCGGTCGCCGCCGCGATCGCGGGTGCGGATACCGTCGACATCCCCGCCGCGGGTGCGCTCGGGGCCGAGGAGACCGTCTGGTTCCTTGACCGGGCGGCGGCCGCGAACCTGCCTGCCTGAGGAGTTCACTCCCGGGTCGGCTCCTCGTCCGCGGCAATCGGATTCGTCTCGCGCGGCGCCGCATCCGCCCGGATGCCACGGAGCAGCGAACGGCTGCGCGGCGCGCTCCGCGCGTATGCGGATGCACGGACGCCCGTGCGCCAGTCCCGCGTTCGAGTGCACTGCTCCATGGTGGTCCCCGCCCCGTGTCGTTTCCTGGATCGACGCTGCTGCTACCTGAATTGACGCGGGCACCACCGCCTCGGTTCCGACTCCCCCTGATCAGACGCCGGTTCAGCGGCCGGGTACCCGGGGATTCGGATCACCCGGCAGCGGCATCATCCGGGTCCGGGCCGGGGCGCGGCGGTACAGGTCTGCGGTATCGGCGATGATTGCCGGGGATTCCACAGCAGTGGCACACATCGGAGGTAGCGAATGACGAGCGTGGCGGCGCGCGAGACCGGTTCTCGTGACGTATCGACGGGCCACCGGTGGGTGGTGGTCGACACCGAGACCTCCGGCATGCATGCGGCGTCGCATCGGGTCCTCAGCGTGGCGGCCGTGGTGTTGCGTGAGGACGGATCCGTCGAACGGGAATTCTCCACGCTGCTGAATCCGGGCGTCGATCCGGGAGCCGTCGACATCCACGGTCTCACCGCAGGCAGGCTGGCGGGGGCGCCCCAGTTCGGCGAGATCGCCGCCGAGCTCGCCGAACTCCTGGCCGGCCGGACGATGGTCGCGCACAATGCGTCGTTCGACTACGGGTTCCTGGACGCGGAGTTCCAGCGCGCCGGGGTGCGCACACCGATCGAGAATCGGTTGTGCACGCTCGCGTTGTCGCGGCGACTCGAACTCGACGTCCCCAATCATCAGCTGGCCACCCTGGCGGACTACTGGCGAGTGCCCCAGTTCCACGCACACGATGCCCTCGACGACGCCCGCGTTCTCACCGAGGTGTTCACGCGCAGCGTGTCATTGGCGGAAGCGCTGCAGTTGCCCCTCCCCGTCGTCGCGTGTGCGGGGCGACGCGTGGCGATGCGTCCGGAGCAGGTGCAGCGGGTGCCGTCCGGGTACCGGAATCCGGGTCGGTTCGACCCGGCGGTCGGTCTCGTCCAGGGCATGAGGATCGTCGTCAGCGGACCGACTCGTGCACCGCGGCCCGCGATCGCCGCCGCCCTGTCCGGGGCCGGGTTCGACGTGATGAACTCGGTGAGCCGCCACACCAGCGTCGTCGTCTGCGACGATCCGCAGTCGCCGCACGCCAAGGTGAGACGGGCTGCCGCGGAGGGCATCCCGATCATCTCCGAGGCGCAGCTGGACGGGCTCCTGACCAGGGTCGTCCCGGGTCAGCCGAAGGCGACGCGGGCCGCGGTCGCCCCACCGGGCAACCAGGTCGAGGTGGTGCATCCCGCGCCAGCACCGGCGGCCTCCCGTGCCGGTGCTGCATGGCGGGGTCGCCGGATCCTGCTGATGGGCGGAACACACCTGGAGTGCGTGATGATGCGGTCTCGCATCATCCAACTCGGTGCCCGCCCGTCCCTCAACCTCACCGCCGCCGTCACCGACGTGCTGGTGTTGTCGGGCGGCGGCGCCGATCGGCGGATGCCGCGGGTCGAGGCACGCGGACTGCCGGTGATTCGGGAGTCCGACGTGACCGACGGGATCACCTCCGGGTTCGTCCCGCCGCACATGCGGCACGAGTCGCGGGTGTCCGCGCCGATCCTGCTGCGCGGGCAGACGGTTGACCTGCCCGCGACACCGACGGTGTGGTCCGTCAACGTGTCGTGGCGGGCGGAGAGCGTCGGCGACGAGTTCGACGTCGACGTCGTCGCCTTCCTGCTCGGCGACGACCGGCGGGTGGACTCGGATCAGGACTTCGTGTTCTACAACAATCCCACCGACGGGGACGACGCGGTCGTGCTCTCCATCGACGGCGGCAGCGAGCAGTGCGTCCGGGTCGACCTCGCGGCGCTGCCCGACGACTGCCACCGCGTCGTGATCGCCGCGGCGATCGAGGGTGGCCGCACCTTCGGTGATCTTGGCGCGGTCGCGGTCAGCGTCGACGGCCCGGACCACACCTTCGCGACGTTCGTGCTGGACGCGGGCACCGTCGAGCGGACCATGATCCTCACCGAGATCTACCGGCGGCACGGCGCCTGGCGGATTCGTGCCGTCGGCCAGGGCCACGACGACGATCTGGCGGCGATGGCCACCGGCTACGGCCTCGAGGTCGAGGACGACTGAGCTCCCCCGCCCCGGACCGGCCTACCGTCTCGTGGTGCGGGCGAGGACGTCGACGACCCGGCCGGTGTCGGCGGG
Source organism: Rhodococcus sp. NPDC058532 (assembly GCF_042719255.1). Lineage (NCBI taxonomy): Bacteria > Bacillati > Actinomycetota > Actinomycetes > Mycobacteriales > Nocardiaceae > Rhodococcus > Rhodococcus sp. NPDC058532. The sequence goes on along the minus strand of NZ_JBHXNU010000002.1, from coordinate 321,313 downwards.
GGCGCGGTCGGCGGTGAACGTCCAGGGGGTCGAGGTCCAGGGGTCGCGCCAGTCGTCGGCGCCCGCCACGGGCAGGGCGTAGCTGCCGCGCGGCAGGTCGGGGTGGATCCGTTCGACCGCGGCGAGATCGTCGGTGACGAGGACGGTGACCACCCCCAGCGCCGGGCCGTGTTCGGCGAGGAACGCGATGGCCGGTAGCCGCCTCGGGTCGTATCCGTACGGGAAGTGGTCGAGCACAATCAACCGCGGCTGCGGCGGGGCGCCGTGCGGGGTGCCGCGGTCCAGGAGCGCGAGTTCGGCTGCCGCCGCGGTGGTGTCGAGGTAGGGGCCGATGTCATCGGCCCGGGTGATCGTGACTCCCCCGCGGTGGGCGAATCCGTCGGTGAGCGGGCGGAGCCCACCGGACAGGTCGACGACGTCAAGGACGATGTTCGGGTCGGCGGCCAGGATCCGCAGGACGGCGGCGGCGGTGACGGACGCGGTCGCCGGGGTGTCGGCGCCGACGATGCGCAGCGGCCGCCGCAGCGGAAACGGCAGGCAGACCGGGACCCGGAGCGGTCCGCACTCGGGCGCGGACAGATCACCGATCCGGATCCCGTCGGCCGGACCGGGTTCCGGGGTGCCCGCGGTCCAGGCGGGCGCGTCCCAGTCGGCGAACGACCGCGGCAACAGCGGGCCGATCGTGCGCAGTTCGGTGTCCAGGTGCCCGGTGTCGCCGCGGTAGCGAGCGTCGGCGTCGGCGACGACGGTGTCGTGGCGGCGGCGGGCCTGGTCGCGGATGCCCGCGGTGTGGGCGCTGTTGCGGGTGGCCGGGTCGGCGACCGCGTCGGTCAGTTCCCGGTCGAGACGGTCTTCGGCGAAGCGGCGGGCGGCGATCAGTGCACCGGCGCTGCGGGCCGCGTCCTCGAAGATCATGGTGAATCGTTCGATGATGTGGTTCGGGTCGAGTGGTTCGATCGGCCCGTACTCGCCGGTGGCGGGCGCTGGGGCCGGCGGGGCGGGTTCGGGTTCGGTGTCCCCGCGGTCGACGTCGACACCGTGGTGAGTGATCAGGCCAGCGAGCCCGTCCGCGTAGCCCTGGCCGACGGCCCGGACCTTCCACTTCCCGCCGCGCCGGTACAGCTCCCAGCAGATCACCGCGGTTTCGGCGGACCGGCAATCGATGTCGCAGCCGGCGACCGGTGTCCCCGCCGGGTCGGTGAGGACGGCGGTGACGGTGGTGACGACGGCCCCGGCTCCGGCGAGGGGGTCGACGCTGGCGATGCACAGCACCGCGTTGGCGTCGGGGTGGACAGCGTCGAGGTCGACCTCGACGCTGCCCTCCCCCATCCGGACACCGCGGGTGTGCGGCTGGTTGTAGAACACGAAGTCCTCGGACGACAGTGCCTGCAGGCCAGCGTCGGTGACCAACGCGGACACGTCGAGTGCGATGTCACCGGTGGCGGTGAACCGCAGTGTCGTGGTCGGCAGCACGGAGTTCTGCCCGCGGGTCAGCTGCACCGTCGTTCCTCCTCGGTCGGGTGTGCTCAGTTCCGGGTGAACGGCACCAGGTGCGGTGCGGCCTCACCGGCATGCCTGGCCTGGATGCCGTCACCGATCGCCTGCAGCTTCCAGCCGTCGGGGCCGCGGAACACCTTGGCCATCACCATGCCGGTGAACGGCATGCCGCCGTGCAGGGTGTAGCGGGCGAGTTCGCTGCTGGTGGTGGCGTCGACGAGCCGGCAGAACGCGTTCTGCACCTGCGCGAACGTCTGCCCCTTGTAGGAGGTGACGATGAACAGGACGGTGGTGACGTACGGGGGGATGCGGGTGAGGTCGACGTTGATCACCTCGTCGTCGCCGTCCCCGGCGCCGGTGAGGTTGTCGCCCTGGTGGTGGATCGAACCGTCCTTCGAGCGGAGCTGCCCGTAGTAGCAGACGTCGACGATCTGGTCGTCGGCGAACAGGACGGCGGAGGCATCCAGGTCGATGTCGACGGCGCGGCTGCCGAACATGCCGCGCTTCTCCACCGGATCCCAGCCGAGACCCATCTTCACCATCGTCAGCGCGACACCACCGTCCTTGCGCAGGTTCACCTTCTGCCCCTTGGCGAGGCTGACGGGACGCCCCTTGGTCAGGTTGACCTCGGCGGGCGCCGCCGCGGGGGCGGGTGCGGGCTGCGGTGCGGGCGCCGGGGGCGGGGTCGGTGCGGGTGCGGGTGCGTCGTCGACGGTGATGCCGTGGTCGGTGACCAGGGCCGCGAACCCACCGGCGTATCCCTGCCCGACCGCCCGCACCTTCCAGGTGTCCTGGCGGCGGTAGATCTCGAGGGCGATGACGACGGACTCGCTGGACAGCCCGTCGATGCAGTACTCGAACAGCGGAGCCCCGGACGCGTCGGCGACGTGCGCGGTCGGCGCCGGGAACTGGCCGAACGAGGAACCCGAATCGTCCAGTGTGATGATCGCGCGGACCTTATCGATGTCGCCGGGGATCTGACCGGTGGTGATCCGCAGGTTCGTCCCGGCGGCGCCGCTCACCAGTTGCACACCGGGGCCGGTGGGCTGGTTGAAGAAGACGAAATCCGCGTCGGTGCGGACCTTCCCGGATTCGGTGAGCAGCAGCGCGGACACGTCGGCCTGCGTCGACAGGGCGACGGAGACGACGATCGTGTCGGTCTGCAGGGGCGCGTTCTGGCCTTTGGTCAGCTGGTGGGTCACGTCGACTTCCTTTGCGGGAGCAGTGCTTCGGTGGGGGCGGTGTGGTGGTGGAACCAGGTGAGGATCTCCTCGCCTGCGGCGATACCGCTGGCCGCGGTGACGGCGACGTCCGGGTGCTGCCAGCCGGTGTCCTCGAGTTCGCCGTGGCGGGGGCGGATCGCGGCGTCGGCGTGTTCGAGGAGGTCGATGTCCAGGACACCGTCACCGGCGGCGAGGACCCGGCTGCCCGCGTGCAGTGCGCCGTCGGCGACGAGGCGGTCGTGGACATCGCGCAGGGCGGCGCTCTTGGTGACCGCGTTCGGCATCGTGTAGATCTTGCGGCCCTGCTGGGAGACGTTCCAGCCGCGCGGCGCGCACCACGCCCGCCAGGCGGCGACGAAGTCGTCGGGTTGGGCGGCGGTGTCGACGACGAGGTAGCAGAACAGGTCGTCGGCGGTCCGCAGGCTGCGCACCCAGCCGTCGTCGATGCGGGTGCGCAGTGCGTCGACGACCGCGGTGACCGGCGGGCCTGCGGCGGCGACGATCCGGTCGATCCGTTGCCGCCACACCGGGTCCGGGTGGCCGTCGACGAGGACGGCGCCGCCGTTGCTGGTGACCGCGTACGGGTACGGGCCGCCAGGCAGGTCGATCCGCCGGTACTGGGCGGGGGTCCGGGTGGTGGTGGGCACGACCACCGTGCGCGCGGTCAGGTCGGCGAGAAGGGTGTGGGCGGCGGCGGTCATGTACGACAGCGGCGCGTCGTCGTAGATCTCCACGCACACCGGCGCGGTCGCCGCGAACTGGTCGGCCCCGGCGGCGGCGCGGGAGTAGATCATGGTGCGGTCGAGGTCGGTGGCCACCAGCGACGAACGTGCGGTCACGGCTGCTCCTTGATCAAGCCCATGCACGAGTACGCGAGGTCGGGCACCACCTCGACGGGGACGTCGCGGGCGGCGGCGAGCATCCGGATGTGGGCGTGTTCGGGGGCGTCGGCGTCGCGGACGAGGACCTTCCACGGGATGCGGCGCAGCAGGACGCGGGTGGTTTCCCCGACACCGGGTTTGACGAAGTTCACCGAGCCGATGCCGTACTCGGCACGGACCGCGTCCACCGACGCCCATCCCGTCCACGACGGTGTCCGGTCCCCCGCGGCGATCGCACCGGCGGCTGTGACGGCCGCAGGGTGGGCGGCGTCGAACTCGGCGGTGACGGTGTCCAGCAGGCGGTTCGACACGTCCTGGCCGGTGAGGTCGCGGTAGAACTTGGCGCCGTGAAATTCGCCGGGCCCGATGTGCCGGTCGCTCAGGACGGTGCGCGACACCAGTCCGGAGACGGTGGAGTTCAGGCAGGCGGACGCGATGAGGAAGTCGTCGCGGGTGCCGTAGGTGCGCACGCAGTGGCCGGGGTCTGCGAGGACCGCGAGGTCGTCCGACAGGCGCGGACCCCCGGCGGCGGCGTAGGCGTCCAGTGCGGCGGTGAGTTCGCGGGTGATGGCACCCTTGCCGGTCCAGCCGTCGACGAACACCACCGAGTCGGGGTCGTGGCGGCCGGTGATGTGGTCGAGGGCGACGGTGTCGATGCCGCGGCCCCGGACGATCGAGACCGCGTAGTGCGGCCACGACACCTGATGGAATCGCGTGGCCCAGCGGCGGATCAGGACGCCGACGGGGGTACCGGCCCGCGCCAGCGACACCAGGGTCAGGTTCGGTCCGCGTTCGGCGACGAGGAGTTCGGTGACGGTGCCGACGGCGTGCGCGAGACGCGCCGCGGAGTCGGCAAGGGCGGTGTCGAACAGGTCCCGGTAGGCGGCGTCGGGCTGGTATTCGACGGGCAGGGACTCGGCGTAGTGCGCGGTCCCCGCCTGGATGGCCCGCTCGCGTTCGGCGAGGTCGGCCTCGAGGTCGAGGGCGGAGAGGTCCTTGAGCAGCCAGGCGACCTCGTCGGCGGCGTAGGAGCCGAAGCCGGGTCCGGTCAACGGCGGCGGCGCGACAGGGATGGTGGTCATGGGCGGTTCCTCGCTGCGGTGAGGGCGTGGTGGTCGGTGGCCGGGACGACAGCGACGACGACGTCGTGGCTGGCGGCGGTGAGGACGTCGAGAAGCCCACCGGGAGAGCGCAGCTCGGCGGTGTCGGCGGGGGTGTCGATCACGATCAGCAGCTGCGCATCCGGCCCCGGGCCGGGCCAGGTCGCGTTGTACAGGTAGCGGCGGGCGTCGGGATCCGGTTCCGGGGCGTGGAACTCGAAGCCGCGGCGCAGCGGATAGCCGGGATCGTCGTGGACGTAGGCCGGGGATCGGGTGGTGGTCTGGTAGCGGACGGCGAACCCGGCGTCCGCGAGGTGTTCGGCGATCCGCAGCGGCAGGTACATCAGCTCCTCGTGCCCGATCACGATCACCGGGCGTGCCGGGTCCAGGTGCGGTACGAGCGTGTCCGTGGCCGCCGCGACGGCGGCGGTGAACGCGTCGGCGTCGGCGTCGAGGATGCCGTAGCGGCCGCCGTCGGGCAGGTCCGCCGGCCAGCCGACCGGCACGACCACCGTGTCCCCCGCCGGGTCGCCTGCCGGGTTGAGAACGGGCGGGGCGAGGGCGGTGACCCGCTCGGTGAGCCCGTCCGGGAGTTCGGTGCGACCGGCGGCGAGCGCGACGTGGTCGATCCGCACGCCCAGTTCGGCGGCGGCCACGTCGATCGCCGCCCGGTGGTGGGGTTCGCTCATGTCGACCAGCGACGCGATCACGTACCGGTCGCGGGCCGCGATCCGGTGCAGGGCCCGGATCGCGTCGACGGCGGTGGCGCCGGTGGAGATCTCGTCATCGACGAGGACCAGCGGCGCATCACCGGTGAACAGGTCCGGGGAGGTCGGCTGCAGCAGATGCGAGGTGGCGTGCGAATGCCCCTCCTCGAACCCGCCCAGGACCGGGACGCCCGGAGTGCGGCGGCGGGTCGAGTGCAGGTAGCAGGCGGCACCCATCCGGGCGGCGACCGCATGCCCGAGACCGGTCGCGGTTTCCGCGAATCCGAGGACGACCGCTGCCGAAGCGTCGCCACCGAGAACGGTGACCACCCGATCGGCGAGGGCGTCCGCGGCCGCGCGCACCCGCGCCGGGTCGGTCGGCACGTGCTTGCCGAGGACGGTGGACACCAGCAGGTGCGCGCGCCGCGGGTTGCGGCGCAGTCCGGGCCGCACGAGATCGGTGACCCGCCACCGGGAATCGGTGTCGGTGTCGCTGTCGTGGAGGGCGAGGCCGAACTGTGCGGTCGCCCACGCCGGTGCGATGCCGGTGGCCGTGGTGGTGGTCATCGGGCCGCCAGGGCGGTCAGCAGGTCCACGAAGGTCACTCCCGGGTTGGTCACGCCGAACACCGACGCGCGCAGCGCAACCCGCTGTGCCCAATCCCGGTGCGGTTTGAGTTCGTTCATCTTGTTGCCGTATCCCGATGCGAGGACCCCGCCGGTGTCGCCGCCGAGGATGTCGACCGCGTCGTGGTACTCCTCGGCGGTGACCGCGGCCAGCGCGTGCACCGGCGCGATGTGCGAGGGGTGGATGACGGTCTTGCCCTGGATGCCGTTGGCGTGGTCGAGGGCGATCTCCCGGAGCAGGCCGTCGAGGTCGCGGCTGACGAGTTGCTGGCGGAACCGCACCGCGTCGTGCTCCGCGAACGGGGTTTCCCGCAGTTGCGGCCGGAACATGCGTTCGTGGTCGGCGAAGTACTCCCACACCGGGCCGGTGATCACGAACCCGGTGCCGTCCGTGCGGCCGAGATAGTTGACGATGCTGGCGATCACATCGGAGACGACGCGCACGTCGTAGATCGTCAGGTCGCGGTCGCGCCGGATCCCGAACAGTGCGCACATGTCGGTGGCCCCGACCCGCACCGCGAGCACCCGCTCCCGATGCTCGGTGAGCAGCGCGGCGATCGTCTGCAGTTCGGTGTCCCTGGCCTCCCGGTACGCCAGCACCGGGGATTCGAGGACCGGCATCACGTACAGGTGTTTGCCGAGGGTCTCCGACGCCTCCCGCACCGCGTTCAGGGTGCCGGCTCCGGTGGCGGCGGTGAACTTCGGGATCACGAACCCGGTCAGTGCCTCGACTCCGGCGCCGAGCGCCGCGGTGACGGCGCGGATCTCGGTGGCGGTGCGGACCCGAACGAAGAGCAGCATCCCGCGGGCCGGGGTGGCGGCGAGGGCGTCGAGTGCGGCGACCGCGCCGGCGAGGGCGGCGTCGACCTGGTCGTCGGCGACCGCGTCCTCGAGGTCGATGACCATCGACATCACCCCCTCGGCGCACCGGCGAATGATGGTGTCGGCCAGGTCCGGTCGGTTCCCCGGCACGTACAGGGTGGCACCGAGGGCGACGGCCAACCGTTCCCGGGTGTCGGTGTCGGTGAACGGGGTCGGCTGGCGCAGGAACAGCTGGTCCCGGGTCAGCGGGTCCAGGTGGTGAAAGTGGTGCAACGCCTGCCCAATCCGAAGATCGGGGGTGTCAAGGTGGCGGGTCATCCGCGTCCTCTCATGCGGTCGACGACCCCGACGATGAAGCGCTCGATCGCCTCGAGGTCGGTCGTGTAGGTCCAGTAGTCGGGATGCACCCCGTCGAGTGCGGCACACGCGCGGTCGATGCGGTCGACCTGGGCGTCGAGGACCGACCCCCATTCGCCGACGAGGTCGCGTTGCATCGCCAGCTGTTGCGCGTCCCGCAATCGGAACCGCACCGTGTCCGCCGTCCGGGCGGGGTTCGCGCGGACCTCGCGCAGGGACCGCAGCCGGTCGGTGACCGCATCCACGGCGGCGTCGGCCTCCCGCAGGTGGTCACGCGCCGACGCGCAGTGCGCCAGCGCGGCTTCGGGCCGGCCAGCGGCGATCTCGCCGCGGGCGGCCGCCACCTCCTGCTCGGCGGCGGCCGCCGCGGATGCGGCGATCCGGTCGTTGTCGACCAGGTCGTTCGAGCAGGCGGCACTGAACTCGCGCAGCAACGCCGACCGGGCAGGCCCCAGCTGGTCGGCGCGGGTCGCGACCGCACTGATCCGGGTCGCGATCGACCGGACAGCATTCTGCGCCTCGGCGCCGCGGCCCGGGGCCGCCGCGAGTAGCGCGTGCACGGCTGCGGCCGCGTCGGTCACCGCGGCCGCGGCGTCCCGTTCGTCGGCGCTGTTGGTGACCGCGTCGAGTGTGCGGACCTGCCCCGCCAGCACGTCGACGGCGGCGATCACCGACGGGTACTGCAGGAACGGCAGGTTCTCCGTGCGGTCGAGCGCGGTGACGGCAGCATTCGCGTCGGCGCGTGCCTGCTGTGATGCGTTGGCTGCGAGCTGCTGCACCGCGCGGGCCCGGCCGAGCGCGTCGCTGAACCTGTCCCGGAACCGGATCATCTCGGCACACACCCGGTCCAGGGAGCGAGTGCACTCCTGGTACACCGACGCGGCCTGGTACGGCGAATCGGGCTCCGATCGCTGCAACTGGAGGTAGGTCGCGGTCGCCGCGGAATGCTGTTCCCTGATCGGTGCCCACTGCTGCGTCGCCTGGCCCGTCGGGTCGGTTGCACGGGCCGCCGCGACACCGCTTTCGATGTCGGTGATCAGCTGATCGGACTGCAGGAATGCCGTCGTCATCGCGCTGTAGGCGTCGGCGGCGGCGGGGTCGTCGCCCGAGTCGCCTGCGAAGAGTCGACGCATGAATGTCCTGGCCACGGTCCGCTGCTATCGGCGCTGGTTCGGGGCGGCCCGGAGTGCCCGCATGGTTGCGATCCTGGTCGTGTTGGCGCCGCGAGTCGGGGTGATCACGAGGTGAACGGATCCTTTCAAGGGAAGGCCGTGCCCGGTGTGGGCGGGCGGTCCTCAGACACGCCTGCCCACACCCTGGCCGGGCTGCTCGCCTGCTACTTGCGGCCAGCGGTCCAGTTCATGCCGAACCCGTACGCCTCATCGATTTCCTTCTGCGCACCACGGACGTAGCGGACCTCGCGGGTGACGGTCAGCTCGCGACCGTTGCTCTGCAACATCGCGATCGCGCAGGAGATGGCCTGGTTGTCCGCCGAGTCGAGCTTGACCTCGACCTGCGGTCCCGACGTCGGGAACAGGGTGACGACACCGTTGGCCTGCGACCAGTTCGGCGCACCCTGGTAGATGTACGCGAAGATCAGGATCCGCCGGAACTTGCTGATGTCGGCGAGGTTGATGTGGAGGTTCTCCCCTGCGGTGTTGCTGCCGCTGCGGTCGTCGCCGTCGAGGTGGATGAACGGTCGCTGGTTCAATGCGCCGAACGAGTTTCCGAGCGCCTGGACCACGCCGACGGAGCCGTCGGCCAGCTCGTACATCGCCGCGAGGTCCAGGTCGATGCTCGGCGCCGCCGCTGCCTTGAGCTTCGCCAGGAAGCCCTTGCCCGCGGGCGCCGCTGCTCCGGCGGTCCAGTTCAGGTTCACGCGCATCGTGCCCTGGCCGTCACCCGACTTCGCCAGGGAGATGGTGGGGGTGGCCTTGTCGAGGGTCACCTTGTTCAGGTTGATCGCCATGGTGCGACTCCTTGTCTGGTTGATGTCGCGCCCCACCCCGGCCTGCGGGGTGGGGCGGCGAGTAGCGCGGGTGGTGCCAGCGGGTCAGGCGTTGACCGCGGCGCGATCGTCCGGATCGAGGTCACCGCCGGTGTCGGCACCGCGCTTATTGCGAATGACGCTGGTGACCAGGGCAGCAACGATCAGGACAACGCCGATCAGGCCGGTGAAGACCTCGTTGACGTGGGTTCCGATGGAATACAGCAGGATCAGCGCGAGGGCACCGATCGCCCAGTGCGCACCATGCTCGAGATACACATACTCCGACAGCGTTCCCTGGCGCACCAGGTACACGGTGAGCGAGCGGACGAACATGGCGCCGATGAAACCGAGGCCGAGCGCAATGATGATCGGATCCGAGGTGATCGCGAACGCGCCGATCACACCGTCGAACGAGAACGACGCGTCCAGAACCTCAAGGTAGAGGAACAGGAAGAAGCCGGCCTTGCCGGTGGCCTTCGCCAGCTCGGTCGGTCCGGACCGTCCCGTCGACTCGTCCTCTTCTGCGACGTTGAACAGTTCACCGAGGCCGTTGACGGCGATGTAGGTGATCATGCCCAGCGCACCGGCGATCATGACGGTGGATGTCTCGTCGGCCGGGGCGATGAACACCGCGGTGAGTACGAGCAGACCTACGGCGATGACGACGTCGAGCTGATCGAGCTTGCCGATCCTGGCGAGCGGCCGCTCGATCCACGACAGCCAGGTGATCTCCTTCTCCTCGAGGATGAAACCGAGGAAGAGCATCAGCAGGAACATGCCGCCGAAGGCCGCGATCTGCGGATGCGCGTCGGTGATCAGGGTTTCGTAGCTCGGTGACCCGTCCGGGAAGTAGGCGGCATCGTCGGCCGGCGGGTTGAGTGCCAGGTCGAGGGCCGCGATCGGGCCGAGCCCGGAGGCGAGCCAGACGATGACGAGCGGGAACACCAGTCGCATGCCGAAGACGGCGATGACGATGCCGATCGTGAGGAAGATCTTCTGCCAGAACTCGCTCATCCGGCGCAGGACGGTCGCGTTGATGACCGCGTTGTCGAACGAGAGGGAGACCTCGAAGATGCCGAGGATCAGGCACAGCAGGAGTGCCTGCGGTCCACCGTAGAGGAACGCCACCACCAGGGAGACGACAGTGACGACAATGGAGATGCCGAATGTGCGGAGTACCACGGGAGGTGGCCTTTCTCAATGGGGAATGAAGTGGCGGCGCCGGGTCACTGCGGCTCGGGCACCACCGAGAAGTGGAACGTCAGATGTTGACGCCGTAGTCGCGGGCGATGCCCGCCAGACCGGATGCGTAGCCCTGGCCGACGGCACGGAACTTCCACTCGGCACCGTTGCGGTAGACCTCGCCGAAGATCATGGCGGTCTCGGTGGAGGCGTCCTCCGACAGGTCGTAGCGGGCCAGTTCGATGCCGGTGTTGCGGTCGACGACGCGAATGAACGCGTTGATGACCTGGCCGAAGGACTGTCCGCGCTCGACCGCGTCGTGGATCGAGACGGGGAAGAAGATGTTCGTCACCTTCGGGTCGAGGGCGGTGAGGTCGATGTTGATCGACTCGTCGTCGCCGTCGCCCTCACCGGTGAGGTTGTCGCCGGTGTGCTCGACCGCACCGTCCGGGGACTTGAGGTTGTTGTAGAACACGAAGTGGCTGTCCGAGAGCACCTTGCGCTCTGCTCCGGTCAGCAGCGCCGAGGCGTCGAGGTCGTAGGCGGCGCCGGTGGTGGTGCGCTGATCCCAGCCGAGTCCGACGGTGATCGACGTCAGGTTCGCCGTCTGCTTCGACAGGGAAACATTGCCGCCCTTGGCGAGTGACACGCTCATGGAATCTCCATCCGAAAGTGGTGAGCCGGGAAGGGGGACCGCACGACGACGTCCCCCGTCTCGGAATGGTGCGAACGGTGCTACGGCACGAGAGGGGCGACTGCGCTGGCCCCGGGACAGGTGGCGGCGCAACCGTTTTCCTCGGTGCGCCGCCACCCGCGTGTCACGTGCTAGACGTTGACGCCGAAATCGCGGGCGATGCCCGACAGTCCCGACGCGTAGCCCTGGCCGACGGCGCGGAACTTCCAGTCGGCACCGTTGCGGTACAGCTCGCCGAACACCATCGCGGTTTCGGTGGACGCGTCCTCCGACAGGTCGTAGCGGGCCAGTTCGGAGTTGTCGGCCTGGTTGACGACGCGGATGTAGGCGTTACGGACCTGGCCGAACGACTGGCTGCGGTTGTCGGCGTCGTAGATCGACACCGGGAAGACAATCGAGTCGATGGTCGCGGGCACGGCGGCCAGGTCGACCTTGATGATCTCGTCGTCGCCGTCGCCCTCACCCGTGGTGTTGTCGCCGGTGTGCTCGATCGCTCCGTCGGGGGACTTGAGGTTGTTGAAGAACACGAAGTGCTGGTCGGAGACGACCTTCTTGTCGGTACCCAGCGCGATCGCGGACGCGTCGAGGTCGAAGTCCTGCCCGGTCGTGGTGCGCAGGTCCCAGCCGAGACCGACGGCCACCGCGGTCAACCCGGGGGCCTCCTTCGTCAGCGAGACATTGCCACCCTTGGTCAGGCTCACGCCCATGTTTGGTCCTCCTGGACTCGTTGTGCTGTCACGGTTCCCGGCGTGTTCCGGAAACCGACGTCGTAGGTGCACCTTCCGGCCGGTGGCCGGTGTGCGGTCGATCGACGGCCGATGCGACGATCAGAGGTCGAACTCGCCGGGGTCGATGCCGACCGCGAAGCATGCTTCCTTGACCGCGTTCTTCTCGTATTGGTCGAAGTTGCCGTCCGCGCCGCCGATGATGATGCCGATCTGAATCACCGCACGGGCCTGCTCGGGCTTGGACTTGAGCTTGCCGATCGTGGCGGTGGCCTCGACCTTGCCGAAGTCGAAATCGCCAGCCAGCTTGTCGCAGTACCAGTCGAACTTCTCGCGCAGCTCGTCGGGGGTGAACACCTTCAGCGACTCGTTCGACATGATCAGCGCCGCCGTCTTCTGGCGCTCGGACGGGTCGATCCTGCCGTCGGCCGCGGCGATCAAGGCGCACATGGCCATCGAGCCGTTCGCGAACTCCTTGTTCTTGAACTGGGCGGTCTTCGTCTGCAGCTGCCCGTTCAGTTCCTGAGTCTTCGCCTTGAGCTGGTCCCAGAATCCCATCTGTCCTCCTGTTGTGGTCGCGGTCAACGTGTCGTTCGCATGGGTGAGCACTGTCGCGGGTGCGGATGAACACGCGGTTGCGCGACGGAGGCCGGCATCCGAACTGAGACCGCGCCTACGTCGAGAATGCGTCTACCTGCTGTACCCCACCGGGTTTCCGTGGCCGCCGTACCCCCGGCGCCGCGTCCGTCCCGTCCGCCGACCCGGTTCTCGCCGACCTGGAAGTCCCACTTACCGAAGAGGATATTTCACGCGAATCCGACACAAACGACTGACACCCCACTCACCACAACGGTCCGGTGCTTCGACCGAAGGCGTTGGCCGAGAGCGGGCCCCGCACAGGGCGTGTCGGAGGTACGCCAAAATCCCCCCGCCCGGCGCGGGGTCCGGGGCGGCGAGGGTGTGGATCAGGGAAGCGTCGGGATCATCGCCGGACGCGACGGTGTCGCGAACCTGCGGTAGTTGGACGGGCGCGCCGCCAGGTCAGCTGAACTTGATCTCGAGGCCGATGCCGAGGATCGCAATCAGCCAGATCGCGGCGGTGAAGACCGTCAGCCGGTCGAGGTTCTTCTCGACCACCGTGGAACCCGACAGGCTGGACTGCACGCCGCCGCCGAACAGGCTGGACAGGCCGCCGCCCTTGCCGCGGTGCAGCAGCACCAGCAGTACCAGCAGGAGGCTGGTGACGATCAGCAGGATGTCCAGGAAAAGTCTCATCTCGGCGGTACGCTGCCCTTCACGAAACGGTGGTGGCCACAAGTCGTCCCAGCCTACCCGACGCCGGGCAGCGGGCCGTGCGCGATTCGTACCCCGGGTGGGGTACGAATCGCGCACGGGCGCGAAGCGCACTAGAGGCGGCGGGCCAGGGCGCGGCCTGCGCTGCGCCCGGAGAAGATGCAGCCGCCGAGGAAGGTGCCCTCGAGCGCGTTGTAGCCGTGCACGCCGCCGCCCCCGAACCCCGCGACCTCGCCCGCGGCGTACAGGCCGTCGAACGCGGTGCCGTCGGGCCGGATCACCTGCGAGTCGAGGTCGGTCTCGAGCCCGCCGAGGGTCTTGCGGGTGAGCAGGTTCAGGCGCACCGCGATCAGCGGGCCGTGCTCGGGGTCCTGCAGCTTGTGCGGTTTCGCGACGCGCACCACCTTGTCCGCCGGGTAGGCGCGGGCGTTGCGGATCGCCATCATCTGCATGTCCTTCGAGTAGGCGTTGTCCACCTCCCGGTCCCGCGCGATCACCTCCCGCTCGACCTGCTCGTAGTCCAGCTGCGGGCCGGGGTTGATGGCGTTCATCCCGTCGACGAGGTCGCGGAGATTGTCGCGGACGACGAAGTCCTCGCCGTGCTGCTTGAACGCCTCAACCGGCCCGGTCGCACCCTTTTTGACCCGGCCGAGCAGCAGTTTGAGGTCCTTGCCGGTCATGTCGGGGTTCTGCTCGGAACCCGACAGCGCGAACTCCTTCTCGATGATCGACTGGGTCAGGATGTACCAGGTGTGGTCGTGGCCGGTGCCGAGGATGTACTTGAGCGTGGCGAGGGTGTCGAAACCGGGGAACAGTGGGACGGGCAGTCGGGTACCGGTGGCGTCGAGCCACAGCGACGAGGGGCCGGGGATGATCCGGATCGCGTGGTCGGGCCAGATCGGGTTCCAGTTGATGATGCCCTCGGTGTAGTGCCACATCCGGTCCCGGTTGACGATGTTGCCGCCCGCGTCCTCGGTGATGCCGAGCATCCGGCCGTCCACGTGGGCGGGGACGCCGGTGATCATCCGCTCCGGCGCGCGACCGAGACGCTCCACCGGCCAGTTCCGCTTCACCAGGTCGGGGTTGCCGCCGATGCCGCCGGAGGTGACGATCACGGCCTGCGCACGCAGTTCGAACTCCCCGGTGGTGTCCCGGTTAGACCGGACACCGCGAGGTTCGTGTGCCGGGGCGAGGACGGCGCCCCGGACGCCGACCGCGGCGCCGTTCTCCACGATCAGCTCGTCGACCCGATGCCGGTGCCGGAAGGTGACCAGCCCGCGGGCTGCGGCGTCGAGCACCGGCTCGAGGAACACCCGCACCACCTCGGGGCCGGTGCCCCAGGTGATGTGGAAGCGGGGCACCGAGTTGCCGTGCCCGGTGGCGAGCCCGCCGCCGCGCTCGGCCCAGCCGACGTTCGGCATCACCCGCAGGCCCAGCTCGTGCAGGTAGGCGCGCTTGTCACCGGCAGCGAAGTCGACGTAGGCACGCGCCCACTGCCGGGGCCAGTGGTCCTCGCGGTCCCGGTCGAACCCGGCGCTGCCGAGCCAGTCCTGCAGCGCGAGTTCGTAGGAGTCCTTGATGCCCATCCGGCGCTGCTCGGGGCTGTCGACGAGGAACAGTCCGCCAAGCGACCAGAACGCCTGACCGCCGAGGTTGGCCTCGTTCTCCTGGTCGACGACGAGGACGGTTCTGCCCGCCCGGGTCAGTTCGTAGGTGGCGACCAGGCCGGCGAGGCCGGCCCCGACGACGATGACATCGGCTGTCTCGGACATCACTTCTCCTCGCTGTAACTGCGGAGCACATGGACGAACAGGTCGGTACGTGCACGGGATACTCGGGGGTCGTCCGGTTCCATCAGCACCTGGCTGGAGGTGCCGTCGTGGACCGCGACGAGCGCGCGGCCGAGCGCCTGCTGGTTGAGGATGCGGCGCCCTGCTCGGGTGAGCGCGGACTCGACGATGGGCATGATCGTCGCCTGGATCGCCGCCTCGCGGGCGGCCATGACCGGCTTGAGGGCCGGGTTGCGCAGCGCGTGCGCGGTGAACTCGGCGGTGACGCGGTACCACCGGTCGTCGACCGGGATCGCGTCGAGGATGCGCGCGGCCGCGTGATCGAGGTCGAGTGGGCCGTCGGGCAGCGCCGCTGTCATGGCCGTCGTCACGGCGGCGCGGAGGTCGGCGAGCATGGCCGTTGACCGCTGCTCCCACATCGCGAGGAACAGTTCGTCGAGTGAACCGAAGTTGGAGTAGAACGCGCCGCGGGTGAATCCCGCACGCTCGCAGACCCGTTCGACGGTGGCGCGGCCGACACCCTCCTCGGCGAACGCGTCGAGGGCGGCGGCGAGCAGCCGTTCCCGGGTCTGCGCTCGACTCCTGGCCATGCTCGATACACTAGTGTATCGAGCGGCTGGGGAGGCGGAACTCCGGACATTCCGGTCGCGCCGCCGCGCGGCGCGGCGGCCGCACCGCGCGGGAAGCCGATACCCTCGACCCCGTGGCCGACACCTCGACGATCGTGCACCTGCGTCCCCTCGAACGCGACGACCTGCGGTTCGTGCACCTGCTGTTCAACGATTCCCAGGTGATGCGGTACTGGTTCGAGGAGCCGTACGAGTCGCTCGCCGAACTGACCCAGCTGTACGACCGCCACATCCACGACGAGCGGGAACGGCGTTTCGTCATCGAATCCGGCGGCGACGCGGTCGGGCTGGTGGAACTGGTGGAGATCGACTACATCCACCGGAACTGCGAGTTCCAGATCATCGTGGCACCCGGCAACCAGGGCAGGGGCTACGCGGGCATCGCGACCCGCAAGGTCCTCGCCCACGCGTTCGGGGTGCTCAATCTGCACAAGGTGTATCTGCTCGTCGACACCGAGAATCACGCCGCGGTGCACATCTACGAGAAGGTCGGGTTCACCGTCGAGGGAGTGCTGCGGGAGGAGTTCTTCGCCGCCGGGCGCTACCGCGACGCGACCCGGATGGGCATCTTCCAGCGCGACTTCCTCGCCGGGTAGGCCCGAGCGGGGCCGCGGCCACCTCGCCCCCGAAGCCGCTGACAGGCCGCTCCCCAATGAGGGACACTGACAGTCATGAGAGCGTGGTTCGCGGCCGGTGCGACGACGGCATTCACCGGCCGCTACGTGCTGCTCAGGATGCTGCTGGTCAAGTTCAAGCGGAACGTCGACGCCCTCAACGCGGGCGACCACCGGCCGCTGCTGCGCTCGTACCACCGCGATGCGGTGCTGCGATTCGCGGACGGCGATCACCGGTGGGCGGGGGTGCACGCCGGCCGGGACGCGATCGAGGAGTTCTTGAAGAGCTTCGTCCACGCCGGGCTGCGCGGCGAGATCGTCGAGGCCTACTTCGGCGGGCCGCCGTGGCGGATGACGATCCTCGTCCGCTTCAACGACCATGCGCTCGCGCCCGACGGCACCGTCGCCTACCGAAACAGGACCATCCTGCAGGTCCGCACCAGGTGGGGTCGCATCGTCGAGCAGGAGGACTTCTACGAGGACACCGCCCGGATCGAGGCGTTCGACGCCCGGCTGCGTGAACTGGGCCTCGGCCCGAGGCCATAGCGCCGCACGCCGACGCGTCCGTACCCCCCGTACGCGCCGCCGACCCGTGAACGCCGGTGGGGGGGGGGGGGGGACACAAAAGGGGCGATCCAACACCGAGGCCTAGGCGCCCTCCACGAAGAGGACCCCCCCAGCCACCCCCCAGAGGCACTCTCGATACCTGCC
>NZ_JBHXNU010000002.1:266740-304462 GCF_042719255.1 Rhodococcus sp. NPDC058532 | reverse complement strand
CTGGTGGGCCGGTGGGCCGCTCGTACCTCAATGTTCACCTCCCCCACACCCGCCGGTGCCGCGATCAGCTCACGGGAGCGGCCCCCCGGCCGCGATCGCGGACAGCGTTGCGAACTCGTCGGCCTTGAGCGAGGCGCCACCGACCAGGCCGCCGTCGACATCGGGCTTCGCGACGAGTTCGCCGACGTTCTTGGCGTTCATCGAACCGCCGTAGAGCACCCGCACGTCCGCCGCGACCTCCGCGGAGGCGAGCTCGGCGAGCGTGGCGCGGACCGCGGCACACACCTCCTGCGCGTCGGCGGCCGAGGCCACCTTGCCGGTGCCGATCGCCCACACCGGTTCGTAGGCGACGACGACCTTGCCGATCTGCTCCGCGGACAGGCCCTTGAGGGAACCCCGCAGCTGCGCGACGTTGTGCCCGACGTGGTCGCCCGCCGCCCGGACGTCGAGTCCCTCGCCGATGCAGACGATCGGCGTGATGCCGTGTGCCAGCGCCGCCTTGGTCTTGGCGAGCACGACCGCGTCGGTCTCACCGTGGTACTGCCTGCGCTCGGAGTGCCCGACGACCACGTAGCTGCAGCCGAGCTTGGCCAGCATCGCACCGCTGACCTCACCGGTGTAGGCACCCGACGCGTGCGCCGAGATGTCCTGCGCGCCATAGCTGAGCAGCAGCTTGTCGCCCTCCACCAGTGTCTGCACCGAGCGGAGGTCGGTGAACGGCGGGAGCACGGTCACGTCGACGCGGTCAAAGTACTTCTCCGGCAACGAGAACGCGATCTTCTGCACCAGGGCGATGGCCTCGAGGTGGTTGAGATTCATCTTCCAGTTGCCTGCGATCAACGGCTTACGCGCCATCGAGTACCTCCAGACCGGGCAGGGACTTGCCCTCGAGGTACTCGAGGGACGCGCCGCCGCCGGTGGAGATGTGCGAGAAACCGTCCTCCGGCAGCCCGAGCAGCCGCACCGCGGCCGCGGAGTCGCCGCCGCCGACGACGCTGAACGCGCCCTTCCCGGTGGCGCCGATGATCGCCTCGGCGACACCCTTGGTGCCCGCCGCGAACTTCTCGAACTCGAAGACGCCCATCGGCCCGTTCCAGAACACCGTCCGCGCCCCGGACAGGATCGCGGCGAACCGCTCCACCGACTCCGGACCGATGTCCAGGCCCATCCAGCCGTCCGGGATCTCCAACGCGGACACCGTTTTCGCCTCCGCGTCCGCGGAGAACGAGTCGGCGACCACCACGTCCTGCGGGATGTGGATGACGTCGGCGAACCGTTCGAGCAGCGACCGGCAGGTCTCGATCATCGACTCCTCGCACAGCGAGTTGCCCACCGACACGCCCTGCGCGGCGAGGAAGGTGTAGAACATGCCGCCGCCGATGACGAGGGTGTCGGCCTTCGACGCGAGGGCCTCGATGACGGCGAGCTTGTCGGAGACCTTCGACCCGCCGAGCACCACCGCGTACGGCTCGTCGGAATCCTG
The DNA here is from genome assembly GCF_042719255.1 of Rhodococcus sp. NPDC058532. NCBI lineage: Bacteria > Bacillati > Actinomycetota > Actinomycetes > Mycobacteriales > Nocardiaceae > Rhodococcus > Rhodococcus sp. NPDC058532. The sequence goes on along the minus strand of NZ_JBHXNU010000002.1, from coordinate 302,979 downwards.
CGTCAGCCTCTGCAGGACGTCGACCTCCGCCGCGACCAGCGTGCCCGCGTAGTGCGGCAGCAGGGTCGCGACATCGTAGACCGACGCCTGCTTGCGGTGCACGACACCGAAGCCGTCCGAGACGAACGCGCCGCCCATGTCGGTCAGCTCGACGAGCGCCTTCGCCAACGCGAGCCGCTCCGCGTCATCCTTGCTGGTCTCCCGCGGGTCGAAGCGGATGTTCTCGAGCAGCAGCACGTCGCCGTCGGTGAGGCCCTCGGCGCGCGCGAGCGCGTCCTGGCCGACGACGTCGCCCGCGAGCTGCACGTTGCGGCCGAGCACCTCGCCGAGCTTCGCGGCGACCGGCGCCAGCGAGAGCGCCGGGTCGACGGCACCCTTCGGACGGCCCAGGTGGGCCATCACGATGACCTTCGCACCGGCCTCGGCGAGCGCCGAGATGGTCGGTGCCGAGGCGAGGATGCGTCCCGGGTCGGTGATCGCACCACCGTCGAGCGGGACGTTGAGGTCGGAGCGCACCAGCACCGCGCGGCCCGCGACCCCCTCGTCAAGGAGGTCCTTCAGAGTCTTGACTGCCACTGTGATCAAAGAGCCTTTCCAACTAGACCGATGAGGTCGACGAGACGATTCGAGTAGCCCCACTCGTTGTCGTACCAGGCGACGACCTTCGCCTGGTCATCGATGACCTTCGTCAGACCGGCGTCGAAGATCGACGAGTGCGGGTCGGTGACGATGTCGGACGACACGATCGGGGCTTCGGTGTACTTCAGGATGCCCTTGAGCGGGCCCTCGGCGGCGGCCGCCATCGCGGCGTTGATGTCCGCGACGGACGCCGACCGCACCAGGTTCACGGTGAGGTCGGTGGCCGAGCCGGTCGGGATCGGCACGCGCAACGCGTAGCCGTCGAGCTTGCCCGCGAGCTGCGGCAGCACCAGGCCGATGGCCTTCGCTGCGCCGGTGCTGGTCGGGACGACGTTCACCGCTGCGGCGCGGCCCCGACGCAGGTCCCGGTGCGGGCCGTCCTGCAGGTTCTGGTCCTGGGTGTAGGCGTGGACCGTGGTCATCAGACCCCGGGCGATGCCGAACTCGTCGTCGAGGACCTTGGCGACCGGTCCGAGACAGTTCGTGGTGCAGGACGCGTTGGAGATGATGTTCTGACTGCCGTCGTACCGGTCGTCGTTGACACCCATCACGATCGTGATGTCCTCCCCCTTCGCTGGGGCGGAGATGACCACCTTCTTCGCGCCCGCATCGAGGTGGCCCCGCGCCTTCGCCGCGTCGGTGAAGATCCCGGTGGACTCGACGACAACGTCGACCCCGAGGTCACCCCACGGCAACGCGGCAGGCCCGTCCTTGACCTCGAGGGAGGTGACCCGGGTGTCGCCGACGACGATGGTGTCCGCACCGTCGAGGACGACGTCGTGGGGCAGGCGACCGAGGATGGAGTCGTACTTGAGCAGGTGAGCGAGGGTCGTGTTGTCGGTGAGGTCGTTGACCGCGACGATCTCGATGTCGGTGGTCCCGAGCGCCTTCTGCGCGTCGACGGCCCTGAAGAAGTTGCGTCCGATCCGGCCGAAGCCGTTCACGCCTACCCGAACAGTCACAATTCACTCCTTGACGGTTGTCGTGTGCATTGATCGATCAGGTGTGTGCCACAGCCTAGTGCGCACGGACCGGGATCGGCCGTCAGGCGTCGTCAAGCAGATCGGCGGTCACCGCCGACTCGGTGTCGGGCACTCCGGTCTCCTTCGCCTTGCGGTCCGCCATCGACAGCAGCCGCCGGATCCGCCCGGCGACCGCGTCCTTCGTCATCGGCGGGTCCGCGAGCTGCCCGAGTTCCTCGAGCGAGGCCTGCCGGTGCTGCACCCGCAGGCTGCCCGCCGCGGCGAGATGGTCGGGCACGTCCTCGCCGAGGATGTCCAACGCCCGTTCCACCCGCGCCGCCGCGGCGACGGCGGCCCGCGCCGAACGCCGCAGATTCGCGTCGTCGAAGTTCGCGAGCCGATTTGCGGTGGCCCGCACCTCGCGCCGCATCCGGCGTTCCTCCCAGGTCAACCGCGTGTCCTGGGCGCCCATCCTGGTCAGCAGCGCCCCGATCGCCTCGCCGTCGCGGACCACGACACGGTCGGCGCCCCGCACCTCGCGGGCCTTCGCCGACACCCCGAGCCTGCGCGCCGCACCGACCAGAGCGAGCGCCGCCTCCGGACCGGGGCAGCTGATCTCCAACGCCGACGAACGGCCCGGCTCGGTCAGCGAGCCGTGCGCGAGGAACGCGCCCCGCCACGCCGCCTCCGAGTCGACGACGCTGCCACCGACCACCTGGGCAGGCAGTCCCCGCACCGGCCGCCCGCGCATGTCCAGCAGGCCGGTCTGCCTGGCGAGGGCCTCACCGTCCTTGTTGACCCGCACGATGTACCGGGCGCTCTTGCGCAGGCCGCCGGCGCCGAGCACGTGCACGTCGGCGGCGTACCCGTAGAGGTCGTGGATCTCACCGCGCAGGCGACGCGCCGTCGACCCGAGGTCCACCTCGGCCTCGACCACCACCCGCCCGGCCACGATGTGCAGTCCGCCGGCGAACCGCAGCAGGGACGACACCTCCGCCTTGCGTGCGGACACCTGGGTCACCGCGAGCCTGCTCAGCTCGTCCTTGACCTCTGCTGTCATTGCCACGAAATGGGCTCCCTTCCCGTGTGTGACGTTGTCGCGCCGAATGCGGCCGTGCCGGTGGACTGCCGTCCGGGGGTCTCCCGGTCGGGCGGTGCCGTGTCGAGCGGTGCCGTGTCGAGCGCGGCAGCAAGTTTGGTCGGATCGTGGGTCGCGGTCCCGGCCCGCGCCACGTCCGCGTACCGGACGGTGGCGCCGAGGCGGGCCGCCGCCCGGCACAGGTGTTCGCGTTCGCGGCCGGCAGGCACCGACTCCGCGTCGACGAGGATGTCGTCGACCCGCAGGTCCGGCGCGTGCTGTGCGAGCACGTGCAGGTGCCGTTCGGCGGAGAAGCCTGCCGTCTCCCCCGGTTCGGGGGCGAGGTTGAGGATCAGCGCCTTCCTGGCGGTGGTGTCGCGCAGCGCGGCGGCCAGCTCCGGAACAACGACGTGCGGGATCACGCTGGTGAACCACGATCCCGGCCCGAGCAGGATCAGGTCCGCCCGCTCGACCGCGGCGAGCGCGTCGGGGGTGGCGGGTGGATCGGGGGGAAGCAGCCGGACTCGGCGCACCTGGCCGGGGGTGGTGGCGACCGCGACCTGCCCGCGAATGGTGCGGCACACCCGCGGGTCGGCCTCCAGTCCGACGACATCGGCCTCGATCGCCAGCGGGATCGGCGACATCGGCAGCACCCGGCCCCGGATCCGCAGCACCCGCGTCATCTCGTCGAGCGCGCTGACGGTGTCCCCGAGCACCTCGGTCAGCCCGGCCAGGATCAGATTCCCGACCGAATGCCCGGCCAGCGCCCCGGTGCCACCAAAACGGTGCTGCATCGTCGTCGCCCAGGTCTGCACGTCGGGCTCGTCGGCGGCGAGCGCGGCGAGCGCCATCCGCAGGTCTCCGGGCGGGATGACGCCGAGTTCCGCCCGCAGCCTGCCCGAGGAACCGCCGTCGTCGGCGACGGTGACGACCGCGGTGACGTCGTCACTGAACCGACGCGCCGCGCTGAGCGTCGCGTACAGGCCGTGCCCGCCCCCGAACGCCACGATCGACGGTCCCCGACCGTCCCGTTCCTGCGCGGTCATTCTCTCCCCAGATCACGGTGCACGATCTTCACCGTGATTCCCGTGTCCGCCTCCAGTCGCGCCGCGAGGGCCTCGGTCATCGCGACGCTGCGATGCTTGCCGCCGGTGCATCCGACCGCGATCGTCATGTAACGCTTGCCCTCCCTGCGGTAGCCGTCGGTCGTCAACTCGACGACGTGATGGTAGGTGTCGAGGTAGTCCTGCGCCCCGTCCTGGTCGAGCACGTAGTCCCGGACCAGCGGATCCTGCCCGGTGTGCTCGCGGAGCGCGGGGACCCAGTGCGGGTTGGGCAGGAACCGTACGTCGCAGACCAGGTCCGCGTCCATCGGCAGCCCGTACTTGAAGCCGAACGACTGCACCGTCACCGCCACCGACGGCACCGCCCCGCCACCGAACGCGGCCTCGACCCGGTGCCGGAGTTCGTGGACCGACAGCGCCGACGTGTCGATCACCAGGTCCGCGTCGGCCCGGACGGGCGCGAGCCGCACCCGCTCCGCGGCGATGCCCTCGATCAGCGTCCCGTCGCTGCCCTCGCTCTGCAGCGGATGGCTGCGGCGGTTGCTCTCGAAGCGACGCACCAGCACCGGGTCCGTGGCCTCCAGGAACAGCACCCGGGCGTGGGTCGCCTTCTCCGCGACCTCCTTCACGACGGTGGCAAGGTCGCCGGTGAAGCGGCGGCTGCGCACGTCGATCACGACGGCAAGCTTCGGGATCCGGGATGACGGGGACAGCCCGAGATCCACCATCCGGGTGATCAGTTCCGGTGGCAGGTTGTCCGCGACGTACCACCCCATGTCCTCGAGCACCTTCGCGGCGGTGCTCAGCCCTGCGCCGGACAATCCGGTCACCAGGGCGACGTCGATGTCCGGCTGCTGACCGGTCCGTTCCGTCACTCGACTCCTGCCCTCCTCGACTCGATCGTGCTCGGCTCGGCCGTCACCGGCCGCGCATCATCATCCCCCACCCGGACCGAATCGTCGGTTTTCTGGCCCGTGTCTCCCCCGGTCGGCGCCGCGGCAGCCCCGCCGAGGGCCGCGAGCACGGCCCGTGCGGTGGCGACACCGATCCCGGGGACGGCGGTGATCTCCTCGACCGTCGCCTCCTTGAGCCTGGCAACCGACCCGAAGTGGGTGACCAGGGCGGTGCGTCGGGTCTCGCCGAGGCCCTTCACCGAGTCGAGGGCGGACGCCGTCATCCGCCGCGACCGCTTGCTGCGGTGGAAGGTGATCGCGAACCGGTGCGCCTCGTCGCGGACCCGTTGCAGCAGGTACAGGGCGTCGCTGGTGCGCGGCAGGATCACCGGGTCCTCCTCCCCCGGCACCCACACCTCCTCGAGGCGTTTCGCCAGGCCGACCACCGCGACATCGGTGATGCCGAGGTCGTCGAGCACCGCGGCGGCCGCGGTCACCTGCGGCTTGCCGCCGTCGACGACGAACAGGTTCGGCGGGTACGCGAACCGGCGCGGCCTCCCGGTCTGCGGGTCGAGCGCGGCCGCAGGCGCCAGATCGCCGCCACTCGACTCGTCCACCGCCGCACCGGGATCCACACGGGCCGCGTCCTGCGCGTGACGCAGGAACCGGCGCCGGGTGACCTCCGCGATCGACGCGACGTCGTCGGAGTGCCCGTCCCCGGCCGCCTCCCGGATCGAGTAGTGCCGATAGTCCGACTTGCGGGGCAGCCCGTCCTCGAACACCACCAGCGACGCCACCACGTCGGTCCCCTGGACGTGGCTAATGTCGATGCACTCGATGCGCAGCGGCGCCTCGTCGAGGTCGAGCGCGTCCTGGATGCCCTGCAGCGCCGCCGACCGCGACGTCAGATCCCCGGCACGTTTGAGTTTGTGTTGGGCCAGCGACTCTTTCGCGTTGCGTTCCACGGTCTCGGCGAGCGCCTTCTTGTCGCCGCGCTGCGGCACCCGCAGCGACACGGCGGACCCGCGGAGCCCGCTGAGCCACTGCTGCACCTCGTCGACGTCGTCGGGCAGCACCGGGACGAGGACCTCGCGGGGCACGACGGTCGCCGTGTCGGCCTGCGGGCCCGGTGTGCCCGCCAGCGCCGCCTGCTCCCCGTAGAACTGGGTCAGGAACTGCTCGACCAGGTCGGCGGCGTCGCCGTCACCGGAGTGCTCGACGACCCAGCCGCGCTGACCCCGGACCCGGCCGCCGCGCACGTGGAACACCTGCACCGACACCTCGAGGTCGTCGGCGGCGAACGCGACGACGTCGGCGTCGGTGCCGTCACCGAGGACGACCGCCTGCTTCTCAAGCGCCTTGCGCAACGCCCCGAGGTCGTCTCGGAGCCGCGCCGCCGCCTCGAAGTCGAGGTCGTCGGCGGCGCGGTGCATCCGCGCCTCGACCTCCCGGACCAGCTTGTCGGTGCGGCCTGCGAGGAAGTCGCAGAAGTCCTCCACGATCCGGCGATGCTCGTCGGCATCGACCCGCCCGACGCACGGCGCGGAACACTTGTCGATGTAGCCGAGCAGGCATGGCCTGCCGATCTGGTTGTGCCGCTTGAACACACCGGCCGAGCAGGTGCGCGCCGGGAACACCCGCAGCAGCAGGTCGAGGGTCTCCCGGATCGCCCACGCATGCGAGTACGGACCGAAGTAGCGGACCCCCTTGCGGCGCGGTCCGCGGTAGACGAACAGCCGAGGGAACTCCTCGTTCAAGGTCACCGCGAGCACCGGATACGTCTTGTCGTCGCGGTAGCGGACGTTGAACCGCGGGTCGAACTCCTTGATCCAGTTGTACTCAAGCTGCAGCGCCTCGACCTCGGTGCCGACCACCGTCCACTCGACGCTGCCCGCCGTCGTCACCATCTGCCTGGTCCGCGGATGCAGCGACGCCACGTCGGCGAAGTACGAGTTCAGCCTGCTGCGCAGGCTCTTCGCCTTGCCGACGTAGATGACCCGGCCGTGTGGATCGCGGAACTTGTAGACGCCGGGTTCGGTCGGAATGGTTCCGGTCGCGGGGCGGTAGGTGGCTGGATCGGGCACGTATCCAGGCTAGTCGGCGGTGCCGACAGTTCCCTTGTCCCCGCTGGCGGGGGCGTACCGGGCGGCCAGCGACCGGAACGAGCGGACCGCGGACACCGCGTGCTCGCGGTCGTTCGACTGAATCGCCATCACCGGGATGTACTCGTCGTCGGGCAGTTCGATCCGCGCCCACGCCGCGCCGTCCGGGAAGGACAGCCCCTGCACCAGGTCCCAGTCCACCTTCCGCTCACCGAACGCGTTGCGGACCAGCACCCCGTCCGCGTTCGCCCGCAGCCGCGGCCGCGCGAGGAGCAGCACCAGGCCGGCGAGCAGGATCCCGATCCCCACCATCGACAGCTGGTCCACCACCCGGAAGTACACGCCGGTCGCGGAGCTGCGGAGAAAGATCCCGAGGACGACGAACAGGAGAATGCAGCCGCCTGCGACGATCATCGCCGCCCGCGCCGACTTCTTGCACCGCACGTCGAGGTCCCATGTGGTCATGTCAGCCCCGCCCGCTCGCGCAGGGTCTTCAGCGTCACCGCGGTGTCGATCGCCGCCGCGCACGCCTGCCCACCCTTGTCCTCCACCGACCCGGGCAGCCCGGACCGGTCCCTGGCCTGTTTCTCGGTGTCGGTGGTCAGCACACCGTTCGCGACGGGGGTGCCCTCGTCGAGAGACACCCGGGTCAGCCCGTAGGTGACGGCGTCGCAGACGTACTCGAAGTGCGGCGTTCCGCCCCGGATCACGACGCCGAGCGCGACGACGGCGTCGTGGGTGCGGGCCAGTTGCTGCGCGACGACCGGCAGTTCGATGGCGCCAGCGACCCGGATCAGGGTGACGTCCTCGATCTGCGCCTGCTTCGCGACCCGCTTGGCGCCCGCGATCAGCGCCTCGGAGATCTCCGGATGCCAGGATCCGGCGACGATCGCGAGCGTCAGGTCCTTCGCCTGACCGAGCTGCAGGTCCGGAAGTCCCTCCCCGCTCACAGCGCGCCACCCTTCTCGAACTCGTCGAGACCGGCCAGGTCGTGCCCCATCCGGTCCCGCTTGGTGCGCAGGTAGGTCAGGTTCTCGGCGTTGGCGCGCAACGGCATCGGCACCCGCGCCAGGATCTGCAGTCCGTAGCCGTCGAGCCCGACCCGCTTCGCGGGATTGTTGGTGAGCAACCGCATCGAGGTGACGCCGAGGTCGACGAGGATCTGCGCACCGATGCCGTAGTCGCGGGCATCGGCGGGCAGGCCGAGCTCGAGGTTGGCGTCGACGGTGTCGGAGCCCGCGTCCTGCAGTTGGTAGGCCTGCAGCTTGTGCATCAGGCCGATCCCGCGGCCCTCGTGCCCGCGCATGTACAGCACGACGCCGCGACCCTCGGCGGCGACCATCTCGAGCGCCGCGTCCAGCTGCGGACCGCAGTCGCAGCGCAGCGAGCCGAAGACGTCGCCGGTCAGGCACTCGGAGTGCACCCGCACCAACACGTCGGCGCCGTCGCCGTCGGCGATGTCCCCCTTGACGAGGGCGACGTGCTCGACCTCGTCGTAGACGCTCTGATACCCGACGGCCTTGAACTCGCCGTGCTGGGTGGGGATCCGCGCCTCCGCGATCCGCACCACGTGCTTCTCGTGCTTGCGCCGCCACGCGATCAGGTCGGCGATCGAGATCAACGCGAGGTTGTGGTCGTCGGCGAAGACCCGCAGCTCGTCGGTGCGGGCCATCTCGCCCTCGTCCTTCTGGCTGACGATCTCGCAGATCACGCCCGCGGGACGCAGGTCGGCCATCCGGGCCAGGTCGACGGCGGCCTCGGTGTGGCCGGGCCTGCGGAGCACGCCGCCCTCCTTGGCGCGCAGCGGCACCACGTGGCCGGGGCGGGTGAAGTCGGTGACCCCGGACTCGGGGTCGGCGAGCAGCCGCATGGTCGCCGCCCGGTCGGACGCGGAGATGCCGGTACCGATGCCGTCCTTCGCGTCGACGGTGACCGTGTAGGCGGTGCCGTGCTTGTCCTGGTTGGTCGAGTACATCGGGGGCAGCCCGAGGCGGTCGCAGTCCTCGCCCGCGAGCGGGACACACAGGTAGCCCGAGGTGTAGCGGACCATGAAGGCCACCAGCTCGGGTGTCGCCTTCTCCGCGGCGAAGATGAGATCGCCCTCGTTTTCGCGATCCTCGTCGTCGACCACGACGACCGCCTTGCCTGCGGCGATGTCGGCGACTGCGCGCTCGATGCTGTCGAACCTGGTCACGTGCTGTGCTCCATCAGTCTTGAATGCTCCGTGCACCGACACGGTGCACCTCAACAGTACGGCCCCCGCCCGGTGCGGCCGCCATCGTGTCTACCGTCCGGCGCTGTACAACCGCTCGACGTACTTGGCGATCACGTCGACCTCCAGGTTCACCGGGGTGCCGGGGGTCGCGGTGCCGAGGACGGTCAACGCGAGCGTGGTGGGGATCAGCGAGATCTCGAACCACTGGTCGTCGCCCTCGCCGCCGAGACCGGAGACGGTCAGGGAGACGCCGTCGACGGTGATCGACCCCTTCTCCACCACGTACCGGGACAGCTGCGCGGGCAGCGCGATCCGGACGATCTCCCAGTTCTCCGACGGGGAGCGGCTGATGATGGTGCCGGTGCCGTCGACGTGGCCCTGCACCAGGTGACCGCCGAGCCTGCTGTTCAGCGCGGCGGCCCGCTCCAGGTTGACGCTGCTGCCGACGACGAGGGCGCCGAGGCTCGACCGATTCAGGGTTTCGGCCATCACGTCGGCGGTGAAGGTGTCCCCGCCGAGCACCTCGACGACGGTCAGGCAGACGCCGTTGACCGCGATCGAGTCGCCGTGCCCGGCATCGGAGGTGACGAGCGGTCCGCGGACCGTGAAGCGGGCCGCGTCGGCCAGGTCCTCCTTGGCGACGATCTCGCCCAGTTCTTCGACGATGCCGGTGAACACTGTGTCTCTTCTCTCTCGGTGGTCAGGGTCGGTGCGGAGGGTCAGGGTCGGGACGGGATCAGGGTGAGCAGCAGGTCCGGTCCGAGGGCCTCGACCGACTCCCGCTCGAATCGCAGCGCGTCCGCGATGGTGCCGACACCGGCATTCTCCACGGCGGCGGCGCCCGCCCCGAGCAGCACCGGCGACAGGTACGCCTGGACCCGGTCGATCAGCCCTGCGGCGAGGAACGCCCCGGCCAGGTGCGGCCCACCCTCGAGCAGGACGTCGGGGTGGTCGGTCAGCGCGGCGAGGACCTCGTTGGGATCCCGGGTCCGCAGCACCAGTGTCGGCGCCGCATCGTCGAGAACCCTTGCCGTGGCGGGTATCTCGCGTTCCCCGACCACCACCCTCAGCGGCTGCCGCGCGGCGAGGGAGCCGTCCGGCCGCCGCGCGGTCAGCCACGGGTCGTCCGCAAGGACGGTGCCGGTGCCGACGACGATCGCGTCGAGCCGCGCCCGCTCGGCATGCACGCGGGCGCGCGCCTGCGGGCCGGTGATCCACTGGCTGGTGCCGTCGGCGGCGGCGCTGCGGCCGTCGAGGGTCGCGGCGAACTTCCAGGTCACGTGGGCGCGGCCGGTGCGCTGCCGGTGCAGCCACGCGCGCAGCGGCCCGCGCTCGACCAGGTCCGTCCCGACGCCGGCGACCACGTCGACGCCCGCGGCCCGGAGGGCGGCCGCGCCGCCCGAGGCCTGCGGGTTCGGGTCACCGACCGCGTACACGACGCGCGCGATGCCCGCGTCGAGCAGGGCCCGGGCGCACGGACCGGTGCGTCCGGTGTGATTGCACGGTTCCAGGGTGACGACGGCGGTGCCGCCGCGCGCCCGCGCGCCCGCGGCCCGCAGCGCCATCACCTCGGCGTGCGGTCCGCCGACCGGCTGCGTCGCACCGACACCGGCGACGTGGCCGGCGGCGTCGAGAATCACGGCGCCGACCGGCGGGTTGGGGTTGGTGGTGCCGCGCACCGCCTCGGCGGCGTCGACCGCCACCCGCAGCGCGGACAGGTCCGCCTCGGTCACCGCTACCCGGCCAGGGTCAGGTGCGGCGACGCGGACGCCGCCTGCGCGCGCAGCTTGCGGACCGCCTCGCCCGGGTCGGCGGCGCCGTAGACGGCGGACCCGGCGACGAAGCAGTCGACGCCCGCCTCGGCGGCGGCCTCGACGGTATCGGCGTTGATGCCGCCGTCGATCTCCACGATCAGGGTGAGCTCCCCGGAGTCGACGAGCCTGCGGACCGCGCGGGCCTTGGACAGCACCTCCGGCATGAACGACTGCCCGCCGAAGCCGGGTTCGACGCTCATCACCAGCAGGGTGTCGAAGCCCTTGAGGATCTCCAGGTACGGCTCGATCGGGGTGCCGGGCTTGATCGACAGGCCGGCCTTGGCGCCGGCGGCGCGGATGTCGCGGGCGACGGCGACCGGGTCGTCGGTTGCCTCGGCGTGGAAGGTGACGTTGTGCGCGCCCGCCTCCGCGTACGGCGGCGCCCAGCGGCCCGGGTTCTCGATCATCAGGTGGCAGTCGAGCGGGATGTCGGTGGCCTTGAGCAGCGACTCGACGACCGGAAGGCCGAGGGTGAGGTTGGGGACGAAGTGCGCGTCCATCACGTCGACGTGCAGCCAGTCGGAGCCAGCGACGGCGACGGCCTCGTCGGCGAGTCGAGCGAAATCGGCGGACAGGATGGACGGGGCGATCATCGGATGGGCCACGCCAGGGAGTTTAGTGCCCGGGCTCGGGCCGCTCCGCGCGCAGCCGCGTCGGCGCCGTCCGCCGCCACGCGTCCTCGATCAGCTCGCGCAGCTGATCGTGGTCGACGACGTCGAGGTTTACCAGGATCGCGCCGTACCCGTCGTAGTGGGTGGTGGTGAAGTAGGCGGGGTCACCGGACGCGAGCAGAGCCTCCTTCTCGTCGAGCCCGCACAGCAGCACCAGGGCGCCCTCCGCGTCGGTGCGCAGCCGGGCGAACCCCTTGCCTGCGACCTTCAGTGCGGGTGTGCGATACCAGGTGGACTCCTCGACTCCCGGCAGCCCGCTCCCGATCGCGACGACATCGCCCCACGTGTGCATGTGCCCAGTGTGCCGCCACCCGCCGACTCGTGCGACGTAGGCGTTTTGTCCTATTCTCGACGGGGTACCCGTCCCATCTCCAAGAGAGCGTCGATGACACGCGCACCGCGCACACCTCGAAGACCCGTCCCGCCCCGCACTGATCACGCCCCGCACCGGACGGCACGGACGTGCTGACCGTTCTCTCCATCGCCCTCGGGATCCTCGTCGTCCTGGCGATCACCGCGCTGACCGGATACTTCGTCGCGCAGGAATTTGCGTACATGGCGGTCGACCGGTCCCGCCTCAAGGCCCGGGCCGAGGCGGGCGACGCCACCGCGTCGCGTGCGCTCGCCGTCACCCGCCGCACCTCGTTCATGCTGTCCGGCGCGCAGCTGGGCATCACCGTCACCGGCCTGGTCGTCGGATACGTCGCCGAACCCCTCATCGGCCGCGGGCTCGGCGAACTCCTTGGCGGCGTCGGCATCCCCACCGCCGTCGGTGTCGCCGCGGGCGCGCTGCTCGCCGTGCTGTTCTCGACGGTCGTGCAGATGGTGTTCGGCGAACTGTTCCCGAAGAACCTGGCCATCGCCCGCCCCGAACCGGTCGCCGGGCGGCTCGCCCTGTCGACGACCCTGTACCTGGCGGTCTTCGGCTGGCTGATCCGGCTGTTCGACGCGTCGTCGAACCTGCTGCTGCGGGCACTGCGCATCGAACCGGTGCACGATGTCGAGCATTCCGCGACGGTCCGCGACCTCGAGCACATCGTCGCCGAGTCCCGCGACTCCGGCGAACTCCCCAGGGAACTGTCCGCCCTCCTCGATCGGGTCCTCGACTTCCCGACGCGGACAGCGGAACACGCGATGATCCCGCGGTCGCGGGTGGACACGGTGCCCGCCGACGCACCGGTCGCCGAGGTCGTCGCACGGATGGGAACGGGTCACACCCGCTACCCCGTCGTCGGGACGAGCAGCGACGACCTGCGCGGCGTCGTGCACCTGCACGACCTGCTCGGCGCGCGGGCGGCGGGCAGCGCGGCGGAGCACGCCCGACCCGCGGTGATCGTGCCGACCACGCTGCCCCTGCCCGACGTCCTCGCCCGGCTGACCGCGGCCAAGGACGAGATGGCGTTGGTCATCGACGAGTACGGCGGGTTCGCAGGCGTCGTCACCGTCGAGGACATGGCGGAGGAACTGGTCGGCGAGATCGCCGACGAGCACGACCCCGACCACGAGTCGGGCGAGGCGGCCGTCGTCGACGGCGGCTGGCTGATTCCCGGCGGGGTCCACGTCGACGAGGTGGGCCGCATCCTGGACCGTGAGCTGCCCGAGGACGACGACTACGAAACCCTCGCCGGTCTCGTCATCGCCCGGTTCGGCGGGCTCCCGACGGTCGGCGACACCGTGATCGTCGACCTCCCCGGCGACCCAGCCGACCTGGTCGCGGACGATCCAGCCCCGGCCAGGCAGCTGCTGGTGGAGGTGCGGGGCGTCGGCAGGCACGTGCCGTCGTCGCTGTTCGTGACACTGCGGGAGAAGGAGTCCGACGATGAGTAGCCCGTGGGTCGTGCTGGGGGTCACGGTGGCACTGATCGCGGCGAGCGCGTTCTTCGTCGCGGTCGAGTTCGCGCTGATCGCGGCGCGACGCCACCGCCTCGAGGACGCGGCGCCGCGCAGCCGATCGGCGCGGGCCGCCCTGCGCAGCGCGTCGGAACTGTCGGTGCTGCTTGCCGGTTCGCAGTTGGGCATCACCGTCTGCACCCTGGCGTTGGGGGCGGTGACGAAACCCGCCGTGCACCACTGGCTCACGCCGCTGTTCACGGGCTGGGGCGCGCCGACCTGGCTCGCCGACGTGGCCGGGTTCGTGCTGGCGCTGCTGATCGTGACGTTCCTGCACCTGGTGGTCGGCGAGATGGCCCCGAAGTCGTGGGCGATCGCGCACCCGGAACGGTCGGCAACCCTGCTGGCGATCCCGATGCGCGGGTTCATGTGGCTGACCCGTCCGCTGATCGTCGCGCTGAACCGGCTGGCGAACCGGTGCCTGCTGCTGGTCGGCGTCCAACCCGTCGACCAGGTGGCGTCGGGTCAGGATCCGGAAGCGCTGCGGCATCTGGTGGAGCATTCGGCGACCGTCGGCACCCTCGACGAGCGCTACCACGGCCACCTCACCGGCGCGTTGGAACTGCAGTCGCTGACGGTCGGCGACATCGTCCGGCCGAACCCGCACCCGTCCGCCGTCGCCCCGGACACGACCGCGGACGCGATCCGCGCCACGGCCGAAACGAGCGGTCATCTGCGACTGCTGGTGCGCGGCGCGGACGGGGTGCGGGGCGTGGTGCACGTGCGCGACAGCCTCGGCGCGGCGGACGGCACCCGGGCGCGGGACCTGATGCGGCCGGTGCTCACGCTCGACGCCAGCACCCCGGTGTACGAGGCGTTGGCGACGATGCGGGAGACCCGCAGCCACATCGCGGTCGTGCGCGCCGCCGACGGGGGCGACCTGGTCGGCCTGGTCACGCTCGCCGACGTTCTCGCGAGGCTGCTGCCCACTTCCTAGACTGACCCCAACCCCACCTCGAGGGAGGAGCCGATGCGCGGTGACGGCAGTCCCCGACGGCCGAGCGGGGTGAGGTCGTGACGACGGCGCTCAACGTCGGCCTGGTGCTGGTGTTCGTCCTCGTCGGCGGGGTGTTCGCGGCGACGGAGCTGGCGCTGGTGTCGCTGCGCGAGGGGCAGATCCGGGCGCTGGGCCGGCGCGGCCGCCGCGGGGCGCGCGCGGCCGCGCTGGCCAGGAACCCGAACCGCTTCCTGTCGGCGGTGCAGATCGGGGTGACCGTCGCTGGCTTCTTCTCGGCCGCGTTCGGGGCGTCGACGATCGCCCCCGATGTCGCCCCCGCCCTCGCCGGGTGGGGGCTGTCGGACGAGACCGCCGACGTGATCGCGCTGATCGGCACCACCCTCGTCGTCGCCTACCTGTCCCTGGTCCTCGGCGAACTGGTGCCGAAACGCATTGCCCTGCAACGCGCCACCGGGGTAGCGCTGGCCACCGGACCGCCGCTGGACCGGTTCGCGTGGCTGATGCGCCCGGTGATCTGGCTGCTGTCGGCGTCGACCGACCTGCTGGTGCGGATCCTCGGCGGCGACCCGTCCCGCACCTCCGAGGAGGTGTCCGCGGACGAGTTGCGGGACATGCTGCTCGGCCACGACGCCCTGCCCACCGACCAGCGGGAGGTGCTGTCGGAGGTGTTCGACGCCGGACCGCGGACCCTGACCGAGGTGATGCGGCCGCGCACCGAGGTGGACTGCCTCGAAGCGGACACCGCGGTCCCGGCCGCCCGGGACCGCGCGATCACCCTGGCCCACAGCCGCTTTCCGGTGGTGGTCGGCGGGTCCCTCGACGACGTCCTCGGGTTCGTGCACCTGCGGGACCTGTTCACCGCCCCCGACGACGGCATCGTGGCGGACCTGGTGCGGCCGCTGGCGCAGTTCCCCGGCAGCAAGCGCGCCCTGCCCACCCTCGTCGAAATGCGCCGCGACAACACCCAGATGGTGCTGGTGATCGACGAGTTCGGCGGCGCGGCCGGGATCGCGACCATCGAGGACATCGTGGAGGAACTGGTCGGCGAGATCGGCGACGAGTTCGACCTCGAGTCGGGCGCGCCGATCCCGGACGGCGATCCGGTCACGGTGAGCGGACTGCTGCACGTCGACGACTTCGCGAAGCAGACCCGGATCCGTGTTCCGCACGGCCCGTACGACACGATCGCCGGCTTCGTGATGCACCGGCTGCAGCACATCCCGGCCGTCGGCGACACCGTCGCCGTCGGTGAGCATCGGCTGACGGTCACCGAACTCGACGGCTACCGCATCGCCCGGCTGCGGCTGCGCCGGTGAGTCACGGCACCCGGTTGGTCCACTCCGGGGTCGCGAACTTGCTGTCAACCAGTTCGCGGGCCGCGGCGAGTTCGGCATCGGTGTATGCGGATTCGGCGGTGTCGTAGCGGGCCCGGAAGTGCGCGACGAAGGCCGCAATGATCGCGGAGCGGACCATCCCGGTCTGCGAGCGCATCGGGTCGACCCGCTTGCCGGAGGAGGTGATGCCCTTGTCGGAGATCTTCTCCCTGCCGATGCGCAGCACCTCGGTCATCTTGTCGGCGTCGATGTCGTAGGCCATCGTCACGTGGTGCAGCACCGCACCGGCCGCGAACCGCTTCTGCGCGGCGCCGCCGATCTTGCCGTGCTCGGACGCGATGTCGTTGAGCGGCACGTAGCTGGCCCGGATGCCGACGTCGGCGAGCGCGCCCATCACCCACTGGTCGAGGAACGCGTACGACTGCTCGAAGCTGAGCCCGTCGACCAGCGACGTCGGCACGGCCAGCGAGTAGGTGATGCAGTTGCCCGGTTCCATGAACATCGCGCCGCCGCCGGAGATGCGGCGGACAATGCCGATGCCGTGCCGCGCCGCGGCCTCCTCGTCGACCTCGTTGCGCACCGACTGGAAGGAGCCGAGCACCACCAGCGGCGAATCCCAGTCCCAGAACCGCAGGGTCGGACGGCGGGTACCCGCGGCGACCTCGCGGGTAATCACCTCGTCGAGGGCGACGTGCATTGCCGGATCGAGGACGACGGGGCCGATCACGTCGAAGGTGTGGTCGTGCCAGCTGGTGGCGTGCCCGAGCGCGCGGCGGATCGCGATCCCGACCGATTCCGGGGTGAACCCGATCATCGACACCTCGGCTCCGAGCGCGCGGTCGATGGCCTGGCCGAACTGCGCGGCATCCGCGGTCGCGGGCATGCCGGTCACCGCGTCGACGATGTCGCCGAGCGCCTCGTCGGGTTCGAGGAAGAAGTCGCCCGAGAGCGCAACCCGAGCCAGCCGCTCGTCCGCCACCTCAACATCGACCGCAACGAGTTTGCCGCCGGGGACCTTGTACTCACCACGCATGCCGACGAGCCTAGCGGCCACCGTTGCCGCGGCCCGGATCGTGTCGCGCCGGACGTTCCGAAGGCCTGCGAGACCACCAATACGAATTCGCGATCCAGTTCGACGCGAAGCGGAGTCCGTCCGATGATCGACCCACACCGTTCAGACAGGAGAACAGCATGCGCGTCATCCAGGTCACCACGAATCTGCCGGTCGCCGACATCGACACCGCGAAGAGGTTCTACACCGACTTCCTCGGGTTGAGCATCGAGGAGTTCAACCTCGGCTGGGTCGCCCGCTACACCGACCCCGGGACCGGCGCGCACGTCCAGCTGGTCACCGGCGACGCCACCGCACCCGAGGACTCGGCGATCTCCGTGCACGTGGACGACGTCGACTCCGCGTACGACGAGGCCGTTCGGGCGGGTCACGAGATCGTGCACCCGCTGACCACCGAGGAGTGGGGCGTGCGGCGGTTCTTCGTGCGCGCACCCGACGGCACGGTGATCAACGTGGTCGCGCACCACAACTGAACGCAGCGAACGGGTGGAATCGGGATCGCCTTTCGGCCGATGCCCCGACAACCGCCCGTTCAGGGCGAATCGCCCCTACTCCGGCTTGCGACGGCATCGAACATCGTCGGCCATGGTTGCAGCTCAATTCGTGTGCCGCGGAGAATATGCGGCGACTCATGGCTCGCTCGTTCTGGTGCTTCCGGAGGGAATCAAGCACTACGTCCTCGCCTTCGGCGAAGGTGCACCTGCAGGGAACCAGGTGCCCGTAAACGAAGGCGGCGAACCTGTCGCCAGTGTCGCAGAGCTTCGAACGCAACTGCATGCCCTCCTGGCCCGTACAGAGCAGGGCCGCCCGCTCTGAAGCGTCATATCTCGTGTCCGTTCAGGGCCCTTCACCCACCACCTCACTTCCCGCGGAAGTGATCTCGTAATATCGTGATCCACCCTGACGAGATGAGGCAATCGCCGCGAGCTTCGCCGCGACACCTTCCTCGCCGAGACTGTAGAAGAAGCCGCCATACATGCCGGGAACTTGGAAGAAGAAGCGCGTGTTTCGATCTGCCTCCAGAATCGGCTGAAGTTCCGGTAGGCGCAGTGTGTGCCGATCAACCAGTTCCGCAACCTCGCGGCGAATCACGGCATGAAGGTGCTGCTGGATCTTGGGCAAGACTCCGTGCGGGACGACACATGCGAGGTGCGGCTCCAGTTCAGCCGTCGCCGCGCTGTGGCCGCGTCCGACTGCGACGTCGACGGGACGTTCGCCGCGGGCGTTTTCCAGGGTGCGCCATCCGCCGCGGGCAACGAGTTCACGGATCACCTCGGCGGGCGCGTTGCTGTATGCGGCCTGATGTAGCGGGGTGAACAGGGAGGGGCCACCCGGCCGGGTGCTGTTCACGAGATCCGGGTGCTCGTCGAGCAGCTTCATAACACCTGCCCAGTCGCACCGCTTTGCGGCGTCGGCGAAGGTGCGTCGCAGTTCGAGTCCCTCACCGAACAGCGCAGCACCCGGTTCGTTGAGGCCGTACCAGATCAACTCTTTCACACGCTCTGCTCCCCCTTCAGGTAGGTGATCGTGCAGGCCTTCATGCGTCGACGGTCCTGCCGCCGACTCCGGATGTCGTACCTCCCGGCACTCTCAAACGGCTGGAAGACGTCCAGGCCGCGCCCCGGTTTGGCCGCGATGATCTCGACGAGCAGCTCGCAGAGGTTCCGGAGTTGGTGCAGCGCCCGGATGTACGGGTCGACGATCTCGATCCTCGTCGCGCCACGCAGGTGCGGGATCAGGATCAGCAGTCCCTCGAACGAGTACCCCATCGCGTCCTCCGGGATGTCGAGCGCGCGGGACGACGGCGACCTTGTCGATGACGCGGTGCCAGCCGCGGTCCCGGATGGTCGACTTCACCAGTTCGGCTTCGCCGCGGTGCACGTAGTGCTGGGCGAGGATGTTGCGGACGCTTTCGATGCCGGTGTCGATCGTCGCCTCGTCGTCGGTGGCGCAGTACTGGGCGAGGAGGAACTCAAGCACATACCCGGGGACGACGGCGTTTCCCCGCACCCGACCGACGAGATCCTTGCGGACGACGAGTCCGGGGAATTCGGTGTTGGCCTTGGCCTCGAGCGCGGTGAGCCTGGGTGTCGCGGCGGGGGCCTCGTCTACGGTGTCGGCCACGGCTCTCCATCTTCCTGCACGGTTCGGGTTCGGTCACACGCGCCCAGGCAGCGCCGACCGCGATCAGCGCATCGCGCGCGGTCACAGACAGCTGGGTTTGTCCGGCCAGCTGCGCTGTCCAGTCGTTGTCGGTCGGTGGCGTGACGAACAGGTGCCCGCCGGGCGGCTTGCCAGTCGGCCCGTGCTGCCGGTAGAGATCTGCTGCCTCGTCGTCGATGGCTCCGATCCCGGCCAGCGCCCACAGGTTCCACAGATCGCGTGATGCGCGGCGGTCGTGCCAGGTCGCGGTCTTCGACGCGGCGAACGCTGCACGTGTGGGCACCGTCAACTGTGCTGGCGGCGAATCGAGGTAGCGCTGCGCGAGGGCGCGAGTTTCGGCGGGCCACACCGTCCGATCCTTCGACGACAGCAACTGCACCTTGACGGTCAGGCCGCTCGCCGTTCGGAGGTGCGCGGCCGCGGTGTCCCGGACGGTGCCGAGCGCGGGCTCCCAGCTCAACCGTCCGTGCGTGCGCGCCACTGCACGTGGGAGCGCGGCGTCGATCTCGGCGGCCAGTTCGGTGCGGTTGCCGAGAGCGACCAGGTCGATGTCCTCGCTGAGACGACCGTCCACGAGGTGCGTGCGGGCGAGAGCGGTGCCGCCGATGAAGTGGAGCCGGTCCGCGAAACGGTCGGACAGCACCGCGAGGAGATGCGAGATGAGGTGGTCGCGTTCCACCTGTTCCGGCGCAACCCCGAACCGGGCTGCGACAACGTCGCGTTCGTCGATGTTCACGGCCTCTCCCCCGCCCAGATCTCGGCGCGCCGCAGGCTGGCGACCATCCGCTGCTCCCGCGCCAGTTCTTCGAGTCGATCCCGGTCGCTGCGGCGGTAGAGCGTCGCAATGGCGCCGGGAATCTCGGCTTCCGCGTTCCCGAGAAGCGGCCGTCGCGAGAGGTCGAGCACGGTCTGTTCGGGCGTGGTGACCAGGGCCGCACCGAGCGGGGTGCCGATGCGTTCTGCGTCGAGTGCATCGGTGTCACGCTGCACGAATCGAAGGATGGCGGGACGGTCGAGCAACTCGATCGGCCGGTGCCGGTACGGGACAGCGACGACCGCGGCAGCCAGTGCCCGCGGGATTGCACCAAGTAGCCGGGCGGCACTGATGCCCATCACCACTGACCGGTCGGCCCCGTAGATCGTCGACGCGATGCCCGCCGCGGCAGATTCCAGGCCGGGCAGCCACGCACGTCCGACCTGTTCCTGCGGCACGACAATGTAGTAGCCGCGGGCCACCCGATGCAGGACGCCCCTATCCGCGAGCCGGGACAGTTCCGGACGAGGGTGGCGGTAGACGTGGGCGACGTCTTGTGGACGAATCGTGCGCAGTGCAGTCCGCGCCAACTCGGCCGGCAGCGGTGTGCCGCGCATCCGCTCCACCACCCTTCAGTACACGTTTCGTAGGCTCCTACCCTACGAAACGCGTACTGAATCAGCAATCAGAGCGGGTCGAAGAACCCGTCGAATCCGCGCTGCAGGGATACCGTGGTGTGCCGGTACTCGGTGCGGGTGCCGTTGGTGAGTTCGTCGGCGCGGATGTGGACGGACTTGCCGTTGTAGCGTTCGGCGGCCTCGCTGAGCACGAGTTCGACGGTGTAGCTCCGGTCCCGGATATCCTCGGCGGCGTTGTCCACGACGACGGTCCGCTCCCCCGACAGCGGAGTCCCGTCGTCGGCGTACACGCCGACGACGGGGGTTCGGGCGCGCCGTTTCCCGGTGACGACCTCGCGCTGCAGCAGGGTGACGAGCACGGTGCTGGAGGTGATGGTGGGGCTGCTGACGTTTGACGTCGACGGTGGGGACCGACATCACCTTCACAGGGCCCTACGCTGTCAGCGCTGCGCGGGGTGCTCAATTTCATTCGCATGTGCTCAGACCATCTCGTAATCCCCGTGCTCGTTGAAGCGAAGTTGCTTGTGATGCGCTGCGAAACCTGCAGCGTCGCACGAGTGTAGGAAAGACAGCTTCTCGTACATGGCGTCGTACTCATCCCAGAGGGAGTTCGCAACAAACTTCAGCCTTCGCGCACCTTTCAGTCGGGCGGAGATCTTCCATCCGGCCAGAACGCTGGTCCAGTGCTCCGTGGACACATCACCGCGGACATAGAAAGTGGCATTCCGTCCAGCGATGAAGCTGATCGCGATGGCATCCTCGACAAACCCCGAGACGATCGGTCGACGTACCACGAGAATCACGTAGCTCTCGTCAATGCTCGAACCAGAACTGTCGATGCCGTCCGGACCCTCGAAGACCCTCGCGCATAGTGGCAGTTCTCGGAACCGAACTCTGCTTCCAACTGTTCGAGGACGTTCAGCCGCTCATCGTCGATTTCGATGAGTGAGCCACCGACATGCATGACGCCATCGCCATCCAGCAGCTCATCAAGGTCTACGTCGGTTGTGAACTTCCTGGCGATCGCCCCTCCACCGTTCGCGCCGATACTCGCCGTGGGCCGCGTAGGCGGATCGAATCGACCGAGAAAATCCAGCTCGCCGTCCAGAATCGCGTCCATCATCTCGATGAGCTCGTCGTTTCTCCGTTTCTGGGTCGACCTGTAGTAATGGCGTACCGACGCCGCTGCCCATTCTTGCCGCTGAATCTGAGGAGACCATAGCCGGGCCAACCGCCCGCCACCCGACGTTCGAAGCTCGCGATTGATCAGGGTACGACTCTTCTCGACCGCGGCGACCCCGGACACGAGCGACAGAACAAGCAGTTCGTCGAGAAGATGTCCAGCATTCTGCTCGCCCGGCTCGCCGCTACCAGGAAACGACCGGTCCCACATGAACTCACACGACAATGTCACGTACTGAGCCGATGCAACGTGCCTGTACTTCAGTGACCGCGGTCCGTTGTGGTGTGGTACCGCATCGAACCGACCCTTCATGTCACCTAGCGGCAGCTTCGCCGCCGTGACAACGCGGGCCATATCAGCCAACTAATGCTGCGACGGTGAAGCCCAAGGAAACTCGCTCGAACATGATTCCCCGACAGCCAACTTGTACTTCAAGTACGTGTTTCGACTCGGATCACCAATTCCGAAGAATCGATCGAGTCGATCCAGCTGTTCTCGGTCGCCCACCTTCTCCCGAAGCTGCGGCACATCGAACGTCACCAAGGCCGACCGAAGATCAAACGATTCCACCGCACCACCATTCGCGCTCATCAAATTTGGAGGGAGCGTACTGGCAGCAGACACTCTGCGGTCGTTGTGGTCCCCGGTAAATGGATGGTTGTTGGGGTCGCCTCTCGGCCAAGGCCCAAACAACCTCCCGTTCGACGAGCGCGCTACTCCACTGGCTTGCGCAGCGCCGCCATGAACATTGCGTCGGTGCCGTGCCGGTGCGGCCACAGCTGCACGCCGGGGCCGGCGCCCACACCGGGGACGCCGGGGACCAGCTCGCGGGTGTCGAGCTGCTCGACCCCGTGCCTGCGGACGGCGTCGGCGACCACCGACACCGTCTCCGACAGGTGCGGCGAGCAGGTGGAGTACAGCACGACGCCGCCGGGGCGCAGCAGCCCGATCGCCGACGCCAGCAGCTGCCGTTGCAGCGCAACGAGTTCGGACACGTCGGACGGCTTGCGGCGCCAGCGGGCCTCGGGCCGGCGGCGCAGCGCGCCGAGGCCGGTGCACGGCGCGTCGACGAGGATCCGGTCGAAGCCCGGCGTCAGGCCGGGGTCGCGGCCGTCGCCGACGTGCACGTCGACCGGCAGTCCCCTGGTGGTCTTGCGGACCAGGTCGGCGCGGTGCTCGGCCGGTTCGACGGCGTCGACGCGGAAGCCCTCGATGTCGGCGAGCGCACCGAGCAGCGCCGCCTTGCCGCCGGGTCCGGCGCACAGGTCCAGCCAGCGACCCCGGTCCTCGCCGACGACCGGCGCCAACGTGAGTGCGCGGGCGACGAGCTGGCTGCCCTCGTCCTGCACGGCGGCCAGACCCTCGCGGACCGGCTCGAGCAGGCCGGGGTCGCCGCCGTCGAGGTGCACCGCGTACGGCGAGTACGGGCCCTGCTCGCCGCCGGTGATCAGCGCCAATTCCTCCGCGGAGATCTCCCCGGGCCGGGCGACCAGATGTACGACGGGGCGGGCGTCGTCGGCGGCGAGGACCGCCTCCACCTCACCGGCGTCGGCGCCGAGCGCGTCGGCGAACGCCTGCGCGATCCACACCGGGTGCGCGTGCCGGAACGCCAGGTGCCCGACCGGGTCCCGCACCGGGTCGGGGCCGAGCTGCTCGACCCACTGTTCCTCGGTCTTCTCCGCCACCCGCCGCAGCACGGCGTTGACGAAACCGGCGCGGCCCTGGCCGAATTCGGTGCGGACCAGGTCGACGGAGGTGTCGACGGCGGCGTGCGAGCCGATCCGGGTGCGCAGCAACTGGTAGGCGCCGAGCCTCAGCACGTCGAGCAGCGGCCCGTCGATCTCGTCGACGGGGCGGCCCGCGCCAGCGGCGATCACCGCATCCAGGAGGCCCTGCGCGCGGCACGCACCGTAGGTCAGCTCGGTGGCCAGTGCGGCGTCGCGGCCGTCGATGCCGCGCTCGCGCAGCAGCGCGGGCAGCACCAGGTTGGCGTAGGCGTCGCGTTCCCGGACGGCGCGCAGCACGTCGCGGGCCGCGAGCCGGGCCGGGTCGATGCCCGCCCCATCGGGCCGCTTCGCCTGCCGGGGCCGGGTGTTGGGTCGCCTGCCGTTCTGATTGCCGCTGCGGCTGGCGCCATCGTTTCGGGGCCCGCCACGGTTGCCGCGGGAGGGACGTCGGGAGTCGGTCACTGTGCACGCACCTCGGGGTCGAGGCGCGCGCCGCGCGCCCAGTCTGCTGCCGCCATGAGCTTCTTTCCTTGGGGCTGAACCTGACTCAGCCGCACCGGCACGGTTCCGGTGCCGAGGTAACAACCGTCCTTGCGGACCAGCACCTGCCCCGGCTCCAGCGGCTCGGGCAGCAGGTCCGCGGCGACCGGCGTCACCGGCGCGACCTTGAGCCGCAGCTCCCCCACCGTCGTCCAGGCGCCGGGTGCCGGGGTGACGGAGCGCACCCGCCGGTCCACGACCGCGGCGGGCAGCGTCCAGTCGATCCGCGCCGAATCGACCGTCACCTTCGGCGCGTGGGACACCCCGTCGACCGGCTGCGGCACCGCGGTCAGCGTGCCGTCCTCGATGCCGTCGAGCACCTGCTCGAGCAGGATCGCGCCGCTGTCGGCGAGCCTGCCGAGCAGGTCTCCCGCGGTGTCGGCGTCGCGGATGCGTTCGGTCATCACCCCGAACACCGGCCCGGTGTCGAGGCCCTCCTCCAGCTGGAAGGCGCTGGCGCCGGTCATGTCGTCGCCCGCGGCGATCGACGCCTGCACCGGCGCCGCACCGCGCCAGGCGGGCAGCAGCGAGAAATGCAGGTTCACCCAACCGTGCTTCGGGACGTCGAGCACCGGCCGCGGCAGCAGCGCGCCGTACGCGACGACGGGCGCACAGTCCGGGGCGAGTTCGGCGAGCCGGGCAAGGAAGTCGGGGTCGGAGGCGCGGGTCGGGGTGAGCACCTCGACTCCGTGCTCGTCGGCGAGCAGCCCGACGGGTGAGCGGGTGACCTTGCGACCGCGGCCTGCGACGGCGTCGGGCCGGGTGATCACGGCGACCACCTCGTGCCGCGGCGAGGCGAGCAGCCGGGCGAGGGACGGGACGGCGGGGTCGGGGGTGCCCGCGAAGACGATGCGCATGTCAGTTGCCCGCCACCGCGATCGCGGCGCCGAACCAGTCGGATTCGCGGATGGTCCGCATCGCCGACTTGCGGTCCTCGGGGTCCATCCGGGTCATGAACATGACCCCGTCGAGGTGATCGGTCTCGTGCTGCACGCAGCGGGCCATGATGTCGCTGCACTCGAACGACACCGGCTCGCCGTGGACGTCGACGCCCGCGACGCGGACGGTCGTCGCGCGTCGGACGTCGCCGCGCACGTCCGGGACGGACAGGCAGCCCTCGCTGCCGATCTGCTCCTCGCCGCCGATCACCTCGTAGGTGGGGTTGACGACGTGCCCGAACATGCCGCCGCAGTCATAGGCGAACACCCGCAGCGACACGCCGATCTGCGGGGCCGCAATCCCGGCACCGCCGCGATCGCGCATCGTGTCGACGAGGTCGGTGACCAGCTGCTCCAGTTCCCCGTCGAAGGCGGTCACCTCGTCCGCTCGGGTCCGGAGGACGGGGTCGCCGAACAGGCGAACGGGCTGGACTGTCACGGGGCTGCTCCCAGGAAGATCGGTGCGGTGTCGTCGTCCAGTCTAGGGATGCGCGCCGTCTCGTTCCGCCCGCCCGGCGCGGCGACACCGCCCCGTGTGCACACACCCGTTCGCGCACGCACCCGGGTACTGCACGCACAACTCCCGTGTGCACGCCGCAAAGGGTGTGTGCACACGGGAATTGGCGGGGGCGGGCAGGGGGCGGCGCACGGGTGCGGGTGCGGCGGGTGGGTGCCGGGGGCAGCGCGACGCTCAGCGGCCGATCATCCCGGCCATCCCGGTCCCGAGCGGCACCGGTGTGCATGTCGGGGCTGGCGCGGTCGGATCGAGCGCCTGCTCGACGAGGCCGAGCGTGTAGGGGTCGTAGGGCATGTTCATGTGGCCGGTCTTGTTCTGCGGGCACCGGTCCTGGATCAGGATGTTGTCCGCGCCGGGGCCGCGGAGCGCGATGTTGGTGTACGGCTGGATCATCTCGTCGTAGCGGGTCCCGATCGTGGTGTACCGCACGCCGGGAACGGTGTCCGACGGCGCGTTCAGCTCGGTCAGGAAGTCCGACCCCTGCGCCTGCTGTTCGACCGCGG
Organism: Rhodococcus sp. NPDC058532; assembly: GCF_042719255.1. Lineage (NCBI taxonomy): Bacteria > Bacillati > Actinomycetota > Actinomycetes > Mycobacteriales > Nocardiaceae > Rhodococcus > Rhodococcus sp. NPDC058532. Next base: position 277,324 of record NZ_JBHXNU010000002.1, on the reverse strand, counting down.
TGGTCGTGAACAGGCTCACCACCGCCCTGCCGCCGGGGACCGCGTCCGCGATCGGGACGAGTCCGTAGAAGACGCCGCCGTAACTCGGGGACGCCATCCCGACCCAGCGGTCGACGACGGCGGCCCCGCCGAGCTTGTTGACGAAGTGACGGGTGACGGTCGCGCCCTGGGAGAAACCGACGAGGTCCACCTTCGGCGCGCCGGACGACTCCCGCACCCGGCGCACGAAGTCCGCGACCTGCTCCGCGCTGGCGACCATGTCCTCGGTGCCGAAGTTGCCGGGGTGCTCGGTGCCGACCGAGCCGGTGCCGCCGCTGCCCGCGTCGCCGTCACCGCTGTCGGGGGCTCCGCCGTAGTTGACGGCGAACACGCAGTACCCGGCCACGCGCAGCCGCGGGGCGAGGGCCGCCCAGTCCGAGTAGGCGTTCGAGTCGCTGCCGTGCGCGAGGATCACCGGGTTGGGGTGGGCGGCCGACGGAACGCAGGCGACGTCGTTGGCGCCGGGCGGGGCGCTGCCGGGGTGCGCGTCGGCGTAGTCCGCGGCGGCGGCGTGGGTGCTCTGGGCCGGCCCGGGGAGGGTCGGGGTCTCCGATACCGACCCCGCCGCCGCTGCGCTGCCGAGGTCGGGTGCGGCCGACGCGACACCGGGCCACAGTCCGACGGTTGCCGCGCACGCCGCAGCGGCCACCAACGCACGTCTGTTCATCGTCATCCTCCCGCGAGCACCGAACCGGTCCATCTTCGCCCCTCGCCGCCGGATCGGTCACGAATCGGCCGGATTCGGCGAACCGTCCGGTTCGTCTACTCGTCGGCGCCGGGGGCATCCGCCGGCGATGCGGTGTGATCGTCGGCGAGGATGCGGTAGAGCGCGCGGCGTGCCTCGGTGAGTACCTCTCCCGCCGCCGTCGCCTGTGCGGCCGTTCCCGCGGCGGCGACCTGACGCACCGCGCCGGTCAGCTGGGTGAGCAGGCCGCGCAGTTCCCGCGCCGGTTGGCCGACGGCCGAGCTGATCTCCTCCCAGGGGTTCCCGAGGTCACCGCGATGCTCCTCGAGATACGCTGCGCCCGCCTCGGTGAGCTTGGCGGTCTTGCGACCGGCCACCTTCTCGATCAGGACGAGGCCCTCGTCCTCGAGTTGCGCCAGCGCCGGGTAGATCGACCCGGGACTCGGCTTCCATGCGCCGCCGGAGCGTTCGGCGATCCGCTGGATCAGCTCGTAGCCGTGCACGGGTTCCTCGCCGAGCAGCAGCAGGATCGCCGCGCGGACGTCGCCGCGGCGACCGCGACCACCACGGCCGCGCCCGCGTCCGACGGGGCCACCCGGCTCGCCCAGCGGTCCGCGGCGCCGACCGGGGACGAAGTCGCCCCGCGGCACGAAACGCCCGCGCGGCCCGTAGTCACCCCGCGGCCCGTAATCACCGCGCGGCCCGTAGTCACCGCGGGGGCCGTAGTCGCCCCCCTGCATGAATCCACCTGTGCCGGAGCCGGACTCGCCGGGCCCGAACCCACCGCCAACCGGTTCGCCATGACCACGACGGCCGTCGCGACCGATGCGACCGGGCCTGCGACTCCGCCCCCGGCGATCGAAGTCTCGTTGGAAGTTCTCCATGATGCCTGTCCTCTCATTGGCGGACCGCGGGGCATACATTCGCCTCGACCGCGATCCATCTCGACCCACTCGACGATATATCGACAATAGGTCTACGGCAACCCCCAAGCGACAGAACTCCCGCTTCGACGAAGGGTGCGGGCGATGGCACCCCGGACGGGGCGGACCGGGCGGGGCGGACGGGGCGGGTCAGTCCCCGCTCAGCACCGCCCGCACCCGATCCGTGTCCGCCTGCGACCACCCGTCGGTCGGCAGGATCCGGGCCCACATGTCCACGGCGTCCGCCCCGTAGGCGTGGCCGTGCCCCGCGGGCACGTCGGCCGAGAACACCATGTCCAGGGTGACCTGCCAGAAGGTGACCAGCGGCAACCAGCGGATGTTCGGGTCGACATCCCGGCCGCGGGGCTCGGTGAGCCAGTCCGGCTCGGTGAACAGCAGCGACGGCGACCACCACACGATCGGATCGCTCGCATGCTGCCAGTAGACGGTGCGCCGCGGACCCCATGCGGTGCCGAGATCGAGGTCCTGCGGATCCGACGCGAATCGGACCGCGCGGCCGTCGTCGACGACCGGCAGGATCTCGCGGGAACCTGGGTCGCGGTCGGCGGTCACCTCCCGCCACTGCGGCGTGAAATTCGGGGTCCCCACCCACAGCGCGCCGTCGACCCGGGTCGCCATGTCCTGGTAGCCGGCGAAGGCATTCTGGCCTCCGTAGGCGCCGAGGCTCTCGCCGAAGACGACCAGCTTCGGCCGCGTGTCGACGGGCAGGTCGATCCAGCGCGCGAACACGGCGTTGAACAGCGCCCGCCCGGCGACCTGCGGCGTCTGCCGGTCCGCGATGAAGGCCAACGGACTCGGCAGGAACGAGTACTGCATCGACGCGATCGCGGTGTCGCCGCCCTCGAGGTACTCGAGCGATGACGCAACGTTCTGGTTCACCCAGCCCCGGCCGGTGGTGGTGTTGACGGCGAGGACCTTCCGGTCCCACGCGTGTGTTCGATCGAGTTCGGCGATCACCAGGTCGGCGACCCCGGCCACCGATTCGGCGGATTCCCGGCCCGCGTAGACGCGGATCGGCTCGAGTGCTGGCCTGCCGGTGACCGCGGTGATCGCGGCGGCGTCGGGTCCGCGGCCGACGAAGGTCCGCCCCTCCTGGCCGAGTGTGGACCAGGCCTGGGCCGAGGCGGGCGACCCGCTGCGCTCCGGCGCCACCGGCTGGTCGACGCCTGCCGCGGTGTCGGTGTCCGCACCGGAGAAACTCCAGTTGGCGAACGCGATCAGGCCGTTGTAGAGGGCGCCGTTGACCAGCAGGACACCGAGCACGATTGCTGCGGCCAGCCCGGCAACGTTCGCGGCGGGCCGGGGCACGAACCGGCGCGCGAAGGCACTGCACCGGCGGGTGCCGGAGCGGATGCCCCGCGCCGCCGACAGCAGCACGAACCACACCGCGACCGCGATCACGAACACCAGCAGCACGTTCGCCTGATGGGTCCGCGGGACGGAGACCAGGTCGCGGACGTAGTTTTGCCACACCCCGCCGAGCACGAGCAGTACCGGAACGAGGATCGCGGCCGACGCGGCGAGCAGCCACCAGCCGATCCGGCGGGTCCGCGCCGACCAGGTCGGGGTGACGCCGCACGCCCGCACCAGCCAGGCGGCAAGGCAGCCCAATCCGTACCCGAGCGCGATCGAGATGCCAGTCGCCAGCCCCTGCAGATACCAGGCCCGCGGCAGCAGCGACGGACTCATCGACCAGGTGAAGAACAGCAGGGCCACCGCGAGGCCGACCGGGTGCAGGCGGCGTGCATAGCGGCGCAGCCGGGCGCGCAGGCCACCGGTCGGGGGCGCGGCGGCGTCGGCGGGGTCGTCACGCTCAAGCAGGGCGGTCATGGCTGCACACAGTAGCGGTGCGGCCTCCTTCTGCCTGCGATCAGCCGATGCGCAGCGGGTCGATCTGCACCCGCACCGAGCCCGATTCCCGGCGCGCGCCGCGGGCCGACTGCGCCTGCGCCAGCGCACGCGCCAACGCCCCGCCCGCACCGCGCGGCACCCGCAGCAGCATCCGCTCAACCTCGTCGGGCTCGGGATCATCCCCAGCGAACGGCAACCGCTCGCCCGGCGGCAGCGGGACCGGGCCGAGCAGCTCCACCCCGTCCGGCAACGCGGCCGCCGCGAGCAGCGACTCCACGGCCGCGTGCCCGCCGTCGACCGCGGCCATGTGCACGGTCGGCGGAAAGCGAACCTCGGCCCGCTGTTCCAGCTGGGCCCGCGCCGCGCCGACCGGGTCCCACCGCACCAGCGCCTGCACCACCGGGATGGACGCGTCCGCGACGACCACGACCCTCCCGCCGTCGGACGCGGACCGCACCAGCGCACCGGCGGTCATCCACCTCCGCAGGGTCTCCTCCTCGGCCCGCAGGTCCGCGCGGCCGAGCAGCGCCCACCCGTCGAGCAGCAGCGCCGCACCGTAGCCCCCCGGCATCACCGGCTCGGCGCCGACAGTCGAGACCACCAGGGCGGCACCGGGTTTCACGCTCGTCAGCACCTCACCCCCACCGGAGGTGCGGACCGGAACACCCGGGAACGCCCGGCCCAGTTCCTCCGCGGTCCGGCCCGCACCGACGACCACCGCCCGCAGCTGCCGGGATCCGCACGCCCCGCACCGGTGGGTGGCGTCGGCGACGCCGCACCACCGGCAGCCGGGGGTGCCCGCACCGTCCGGGCCTGCCGCGGCGGGCAGCGCCAGCGGGCCGTTGCAGTGCCGGCATCGGGCAGGGGCGCGACACTTCCCGCAGGCCAGCGACGGCACGTAGCCGCGGCGCGGAACCTGCACCAGCACACCGGAATCCGCTGCCAAGGCGTCCCTGGCCGCGGCGAAGGCGATCGCGGGCAGGCGCGCCGCCCGCGCGCCGGGGTCACGTTCGAGGGCATGGTCACTGTCGGCGAGCGCGACCACGTGCGGGGCGCGGGCCCGGACGACGGCGCGGTCGGCGACGAGGTCGTTGGCCCACCCGGAGTCGACGAGGGCCTGCGCCTCCACGGTCCGCGAGTGCGCGCCGACCACCACGGCGCAGCCGGCGGAGTGCGCGCGCAGCAGCGCCACCTCGCGCGCGTGCGGGTACGGGGCGCGGGGTTCGGAGTGCAGATCGTCTCCGTCATCCCAGATCACGATCAGGCCGAGGTCGGGCACCGGCGCGAACACCGCGCTGCGGGTGCCCACCACCACCCGGCCGGTGCCCCGCAACGCCGCCAGCCACCGGCGGTACCGCACTGCTGGCCCGAGACCGGCGGCGAGGGGCACCACCGGACCGTCACCGAGCACGTCGACGCACGCCGTCGCGACCCGGTCCAGGTCCTTCTGGTCGGGCACAACGAGCACCACCGACCGGCCCGCCCTGGCGACGACGGCGGCGAGTTCGGCGAGCCTGCGCGGCCAGTTCTCCCCCGGCGTCGCCTGCCAGACCGCCCGCGGACCCCGCCGCGCCGCCAGCGCGGCGAGGAAGCTCTCCCCGTGCCGGTACACCGCCCACGGCGCCGTGTGCACCGGCCCCTCGGGCAGCGGCGCCCGCTCCGGGACCGGTTCGCCCTCGACCCGCGCGTGCCGCGGCGGCACCGCCAGCCGCAGCACGTCCGGGCGGGTCCCCGCGTAGCGGGCGGCGACCGCGTCGACGAGCCGCCCGATCTCCGGGGTGAGCACCGGTTCGGCCGACACCACCCGGTCCAGCCACCCCAGCTTCCCCGGATGCTCGCTGGCCGCGATCCGGTCAAGGAGGAAGCCGTCCACCAGGCGGCCCGCGAAGCGGACCCGGACCCGGACACCCGGCCGGGCCTGCTCGTCCAGTTCGATCGGGATCAGGTAGTCGAACACCCGGTCCAGGTGCGGCAGCGGCAGCATCGGCAGCACCCGCGCGACCGGCAGCGTCGTGGCCGGTTCGCGCTCCGCGGTCACCCGTCCCACCGGCACGAACGACGCGAGCCGCCCACCGACAGCGGTGGGCGGCTCGGATCAGCAGTCATCTACAGACCGGCGGCCGCGCGCAGCTTCTCGGCGCGGTCGGTGTGCTCCCACGGCAGGTCGACGTCGGTGCGGCCGAAGTGGCCGTACGCCGCGGTCTGCGCGTAGATCGGGCGCAGCAGGTCCAGGTCGCGGATGATCGCGCCGGGCCGCAGGTCGAAGATCTCCGAGATCGCGGACTGGATGCGGGCCGGGTCGGTCTTCTCGGTGCCGAAGGTCTCGACGAACAGCCCGACCGGGGCCGCCTTGCCGATCGCGTACGCGACCTGCACCTCGATCCGGTCCGCGAGGCCCGCCGCGACCGCGTTCTTCGCGACCCAGCGCATCGCGTACGCGGCGGAGCGGTCGACCTTCGACGGGTCCTTGCCGGAGAACGCGCCGCCACCGTGGCGGGCCATGCCGCCGTAGGTGTCGACGATGATCTTGCGGCCGGTCAGGCCCGCGTCACCCATCGGGCCGCCGAGGACGAACTTGCCGGTCGGGTTGACCAGCAGGCGGACCTCGGAGGTGTCCAGGGACGGCACGTCGATCTCGGCGAGCACCGACCCGAGCACCTTCTCGCGGATGTCCGGGGTGAGCAGGTTGTCGAGGTCGATGTCGGCGGCGTGCTGGGTGGACACGACGACCGTGTCAAGCCGGACCGCCCGGTCGCCGTCGTACTCGATGGTGACCTGGGTCTTGCCGTCCGGCCGCAGGTACGGGAGGACACCGGTCTTGCGGACCTCGGTCAGCCTGCGCGAGAGCCGGTGCGCGAGCGCGATCGGCAGCGGCATCAGTTCGGGGGTGTCGGTGCAGGCGTAGCCGAACATCAGGCCCTGGTCGCCCGCGCCCTGACGGTCGATGTCGTCGTCGGAGCTGCCCTCGACACGGGCCTCGTGCGAGTGGTCGACGCCCTGCGCGATCTCCGGCGACTGCGCGCCGATCGCGATGTTCACACCGCAGGAGTTGCCGTCGAATCCCTTGGCGGACGAGTCGTACCCGATCTCGAGCACCTTGTCGCGCACGATCTTCGGGATGTCGGCGTACGCGGAGGTGGTGACCTCGCCCGCGACGTGCACCTGCCCGGTCGTGACCAGCGTCTCGACGGCGACGCGGCTGCGCGGATCCTGGGCAAGCAGTGCGTCGAGGACGGAGTCGCTGATCGCGTCACAGATCTTGTCCGGATGACCCTCGGTCACGGACTCACTGGTGAATAGCCGACTTCCGGACTTGCTCACAGATCTCCCTCTCACCAACTGACAAATGGTCGTCAAAATACTGACACGTGTTCCGCCCCCGACCCTACTGCCTGGTGGGCAGCAGCGCCGCCACCGCGTCGAGGACCCGGCTGGCCATCAGCGCCTTCGACCCGTGCGCGAGCGCGCGCTCGGCGCCGTCGGCGGCGAGCAGCCACCCGTCGTTGCTGTCCACCTCGAAGGCCTTCCCGTCCCCGACCGCGTTCACGACGAGCAGGTCACAGCCCTTGCGGGCCAGCTTGGACCGGGCGTGATCGAGGACGTCGCCGTTGGCGTCACCGGTCTCCGCCGCGAACCCGACGATCCGGGTCGTCGCTGGCACCGCACCGTCCCGGCGGGCCTGCACCAGCCCGGCGAGGATGTCGTCGTTGCGGGTCAGGCCGATGGTGTCGGGTTCGTCGGCGCCCTTCTTGATCTTCGCGGTCGCGACGGTCGCGGGCCGGAAATCGGCGACCGCCGCGGCCATCACCACCGCGTCCGCGGTGGGCGCGACACCGTCGGCGGCGCCGACCCCGGCAGCCCTGTCGACGGCGACCTTCATCTCCTGCGCGGTCTTCACCCGGATCACGTCGACCGCGGCGGGGTCGGCCAGGTCGGCGGTGTACCCGGCGATCAGCGTCACCCGCGCGCCGCGCTGGGCGGCGAGCCGCGCGATCGCGTAGCCCTGCTTGCCGGAACTGCGGTTGCCGAGGAAGCGGACCGGGTCGAGGGGCTCGCGGGTGCCGCCCGCGGACACCACGATCCGCCGTCCCTCAAGGTCGCGCGGCAGCCCGTCCGGCCGCTCCAGCAGCAGGTTCGCGAGCGCGACGATCTCGTCGGGGTCGGGCAGCCTGCCCGCGCCGGTGTCCTTGCCGGTGAGCCGCCCGGAGGCCGGTTCGATCACCACGGTCCCGCGGGACCGGAGGGTGGCGACGTTGTCGACGGTCGCGGGGTGCTCCCACATCTCGGTGTGCATCGCCGGGGCGAACACCACCGGGCAGCGGGCGGTGAGCAGGGTCCCGGTGAGCAGGTCGTCGGCGCGGCCGTGCGCGGCGCGGGCCATCAGGTCCGCGGTGGCGGGCGCGATGACCACCAGGTCGGCCTCCTGACCGAGTCGCACGTGCGGCACCTGCGGCACGTCGTCGAACACCCCGGTGTCGACCCGGTTCCCGGACAGGGCCTCGAAGGTGGCGCGGCCGACGAACTCGAGCGCCGACTCGGTCGGGACCACCCGAACGTGATGGCCTGCCTCGGTGAAGCTGCGGATGATCGAACAGGCCTTGTATGCGGCGATACCGCCGCCCACCCCGACGACGATGCGTCGTGGTGAACCGGCGGTATCGGAATGCGAATCCGTCACGGACGTCACAGTATCCGTTCGGCGACGCCAGGACGGGAGCGGGTCACTCGCCTTCGGTGTGCTCGAGCAGGTCGGAGTGGATCTCGCGCATCGCGATGGACAGCGGCTTCTCCTGCAGACCCGGCTCGACCAGCGGGCCGACGTACTCGAGGATGCCGTCGCCGAGCTGGTTGTAGTAGTCGTTGATCTGTCGGGCCCGCTTGGCCGCGTAGATCACCAGGGCGTACTTCGAGGAGGTGCGCTCGAGCAGCTCGTCGATCGGCGGGTTGGTGATGCCGAGCGGGGTGTCGTAGGCCGGGATGCCGTGGCGGTCGGTCGCGACGGTGGTTGCGCTCACTGGGTCTCCTGTGGTGCGGATTCGGTGGTGCGAAGAAGGTTGAGATCAGCGGAATCGGTGTTACTGCGTGGTACCGACCAACAAGGATACCAACTCCTCGCACGCACGGTCGACGTCGTGGTTGACGATGACTTCGTCGAACTCGTCCTTGGCGTCGAGTTCGACGCGCGCGGTCTCAAGCCGTCGGGCGATCTTCTCCTCGGATTCGGTCCCGCGGCCGGTCAGCCGCGCGACCAGTTCCTCCCAGCTCGGCGGCGCCATGAACACCAGCACCGCCTCGGGCATCGCGGCCCGGACGGCGCGGGCACCGGCAAGGTCGACCTCGACGAGCACCGGATGTCCGGCCGCCAGCGCGGCCTGCACGGGCGCGGCGGGAGTGCCGGACCGTTGCAGTCCGCCATGGATCTCGGCCCATTCGAGCAGTTCGCCCGCGGCGATCATCCGCTCGAACTCGGCCGCGGTGACGAACCGGTAGTCGCGTCCGTCCACCTCGCCGGGGCGGGGGTCTCTTGTCGTTGCAGACACGCTGAAAACCAGGTCGGGAAGCCGGTCGTGCAGCTTGCGCACGACACTCGACTTGCCGACGGCGGAGGGGCCGGCCAGTACCACCAGCCGGCCCCTCCGCACTGCGTTCTCGCGGTCTGACACGTTGTGTGCGTCAGCCACCTGTGAACTCAGGCCTCGAAATCGAACCTGGTCAGCAGGGCCTTGCGCTGACGATCGCCGAGGCCACGCAGGCGGCGGGTCGGGGCGATCTCCAGCTCGGTCATGATCTCCTGCGCCTTGACCTTGCCCACCTTGGGCAGGGCCTCGAGCAGGGCCGAGACCTTCATCTTGCCGAGGATCTCGTCGTCTTCGGCATCCTTGAGGACCTGCTTGAGGTCGGTGCCGCCGCGCTTGAGGCGCTCCTTGAGCTCAGCCCGGGCCTTACGGGCGGCAGCTGCCTTCTCCAAAGCAGCAGCACGCTGCTCGTCGGTCAACTGGGGAAGGGCCACGGTTCCTCCGTCTCGTCGTGTGCAGTGTCAAACAGCTCCCGGGTGGCCCGGGGGTGTTCGCAACCCCCGGATAACCAGGGGCGATAGCGACCGTACTCACGCTCGGCGCCGATTGCTAACCCACCCCCGAAACTGCGGGGGCAAATCGGGTGGGCTATGCGAGGGCGGTCTCGACCTCGTCACGAACCCGCAGTGCGGCGTCCCGCAGCGCGGCTACCGACGGACCACACCGAAGCACGTCCCGAGACGTGTTGGGCAACAACAACTCTCGCGACCCTTCGAAAATCTCTGCGAGATCCGTCACGGTCGCGCCCTGAGCGCCGAGCCCGGGCGCCAGGATCGGACCGGTGAACGCCGACAGGTCCAGACCATGATCGCGCGTCGCGCCGATGACCAGGCCCATCGTGTCCCGGCCGTCCCTGTTGTGCGCCACCGCTGCGTCCACCATCGACTGCGCCACCGACGGCCCGGACCCGGCGGAACCGTCGTCACCGGCGGTCCTGGCCCCCTGCAACCCGCCACCCTCCGGATTGGAGGTGCGGGCCAACGCGAACAGGCCCCGCCCGGTCGCCGTCGCCAGCGTCACCGCAGGCTCAAGCGCCCCGAACCCCAGGTAGGGCGAGACGGTGAGCGCATCCGACGCCAGCGGGGCGCCCTCCCCGAGCCAGGCCTGCGCGTACGCCGACATCGTCGAGCCGATGTCGCCGCGTTTGGCGTCGGCGACGACCAGCGTGCCGGACTCCCGCAGTGCCGCGATCGTCCGTTCGAGGACCGCGTACCCGGCGGTGCCGTACGCCTCGAAGAACGCCACCTGCGGCTTGACCAGGGCCACCTCACCCGCGAACGCCGTGGTGCACACCTCGGCGAACCGCGCGAGCCCGTCCGCGGTCTCCGGCAGACCCCAGGCCCGCAGCAGCGGCGGGTGCGGGTCGATGCCAACGCACAGCCGCCCCCGGCTCCGGACCGCGGGTCGGAGAAAAGGGCCACAAACGTGGGTGGTTCCGGGGCCAGCAGGCCCTGTGGGCAATCTCGCAGAAGGTTGTGGAGGTTTTGGG